>CAYHSN010000691.1:0-1877 GCA_964359235.1 uncultured Vicinamibacterales bacterium
ATCACCCGCGGCACGAACGCGAAAACGATCTTTTCGACTCGGAAGTTCGACCGGTACGGCGACTGGCACTACTTCACGATGCCTCCCCGGCTGATCTGGGGCATGCTACGTGGGCGCCCTGAGCTCGCGCGCGGCTACTGGTACGAGGGTCGTTAGTGCCGTTCCAACGCACCCTTCAAGCCTTCTGACCCTTCAGCTCGCGCTTGAGCAGCTTGCCGGTCGGGCTCACGGGCAGCGAGTCGCGGAACTCGACGTAGCGCGGATACTTGTACGCGGCGAACTGCTCCTTGCCCCACGCGATGATCTCGTCTTCGGTCACCTGCGCGCCGGGCTTGCGGACGATGAAGGCCTTCACCTCTTCGCCGAGACGCTCGTCGGGGACGCCGATGACGGCGACGAGCGAGACGGCAGGGTGCATCATGAGGACTTCCTCGAGCTCCCGCGGATAGACGTTCATGCCGCCGCGCAGAATCATGTCCTTCTTGCGATCGACGATCGCGACGTACCCGTCGGCGTCGATGACGCCGATGTCGCCGGTGTGGAACCAGCCGTTACACATCGCCTCGGCCGTGGCCTCGGGCCGCTTGTAGTAGCCCTTCATGATGTTGTGGCCGCGCATGACCACCTCGCCATGCTGGCCCGGCGGAACCGGGCGATCCTGGTCGTCCACGCACTGGACCTCGACGGTGAAGATCGGCTGGCCCACGGTCCCAGGTTTCGACGGACGGTGCAACTGGTTGAAACAGGCCACCGGCGCCGTTTCCGACAACCCATAGCCTTCGAGCACCCGAACACCGAAAGTCGCCTCGAACTGGCGCATCACCTCGACGGGCATCGGCGCGCCGCCGGAAGAACACAGTCGCAGGTGCTCGCGAATCGATGAGATGTCCACCTTGTTCGCCGTCACGTACTGCAGCAGCGCCCAGTGCATCGTCGGAACCCCGATCCAGAACGCGACTCGCTCGCGCTTCATCGCCTCGATGACCGCGGCCGGGTCGAACCGCGGGAGAAGCACGAGCGTCCAGCCGTCGTAGAGACCGGCGTTCATCTGGACGGTTTGCCCCGTCGAATGAAAGAGCGGGAGCGTGACCAGCCCGATCCGCTCCGCCTCGATCCGGTTATCCATGATCGGCATCAGCAGATCGCGCGTGACGATCGCGTTCAGCACCATGTTGAAGTGCGTCAGCTCGGCGCCCTTGGGCTGACCGGTCGTGCCCGAGGTGTACAGCATGACCGCCGTGTCGTCTGGCTTCGCCGCGTGGGTGGCGTACACGGACGGTTTGCCGTGCATGAGTTGCCCCAGGGTCATCGATCGATCGACCGGGCTCGGTCCGGCCGGATTCATCGTCATGACGACGAGGTGCCGGCACTCCGGCGCTTCGTCGCAGGCCGCGCGCGCCATCTGCGCCATCGGCAGCTCGGGCGTGCCTTCGAACACGAAAAGCACCCTGGCGTCGCTGTCGCACAGGTGGTAGGCAATCTCGCGCGGCTTGAGCAGCACGTTGAGCGGCACGACCACGGCGCCGGCCTTGAGGACGCCGTAGTAGACCATCGGGAAATACGGCAGATTCGGACACGAGAGCGCGACGTGGTCTCCGGGTCCGACACCCAGCGACACCAGGCCGTGGGCGATCTGGTTGGCGGCGGCGTCGAGCTGGCCGTACGTGAGACGGACCGGCCCGCAGACGATCGCGAGACGATCGGGTCGCAGGCGGGCGTAGCGCTCGACGAGGCTGGCGAGGTTCAGGGTCGTGGCGTCATGGGGAATCATCGCCCGACGTTCTACTACAAACCGACGGGCTGAGTCGAGGACGGGAGACTCACCGCCGAGGCCGCGGAGGGCACGGAGGATCGACCACGGAGGTCACGGCGCTCAC
>CAYHSN010000692.1:0-1874 GCA_964359235.1 uncultured Vicinamibacterales bacterium
GCGCGCAAGTGGGGCATCGTCATACAGGGCGACTCTGCAGCGCCGGTGACACTAGTGGAGTTCGCCGACCTCGAGTGCCCCGCGTGTCGCGGCTTCCACGAAGCGCTTCGCACGGTCATGGCGGCACACCCGCGGGAACTCGAAGTCCTGTTGGTGCAGCTGCCATTGCCCATGCATCGGTTCGCCCTTCCTGCAGCCCGCGCCATGGAGTGCGCCGACTCGGTTGGGAAGGCGTCTGCATGGGTGGAAGTTGTACTCTCTGCACAGGACTCCCTCGGGTTGGTGGGCTGGGGAACGCTGGCCAGACGCGCTGGAATTGCGGATACGAGTCGAATCGCACGATGTGCGATTTCGCCGACGATCTACTCGCGGATAGAGAATGGCCGCGTGTTCGCCGCCAGAAACGGGATAGAAGCGACGCCGACAGTATGGGTTAACGGCTGGCAGTTCCGCGGCGGCCTGTCATCCTCGGTACTCGACTCGCTCGTAACCGCGTTGGCCGCGTTCGCACGATAGACGCCCCGTGCCGCCCTCCTCTTGGATAGTGCCTACCATGGCTCTCTCGTTGGCGGCCGTGTTGAGTTGTTCCTGCACGGATGGCTCACGCAGAGACGATGCGAGCGACTCGTCAGCTACCACAGTGCCGGTGCGCACCGTGCATGCGCAGGCACGCTCGTCTGCGCACCGGGTCGACTTGCGCACGACGCCCGACGTGGTACTGGGCGGAGTGCAGCAGGACCCGGCCGATGAGTTCCACCACCGGAACGGTCTCCTCACCGGAGTCGCGCTGTTTGCCGGCGGCTTCGTGGTAGCCGATGCTGCAAAGCTGCGTCTGTTCGACGGTCGCGGTAGGCAAAGCGCTGTCGTCGGAAGGCACGGCCGAGGCCCCGGGGAAATCGACCTCCTCTCGAGCCTCTGTCCAAGCCGTGGCGACACCGTAGTGGCGTTCGACTATGGCCTGCGTCGGATATCGGTGGTTAGTCCAAGCGGCCAACTGGTCCGGCAGATTCCCGTCGTGATGTTTGGCTCGTTGCCGACCGCAGGTTGCTTCGACGACGGGACGTTTCTCCTGTACACCTTGACGCGCCGGTCCTCAGGAGGACCGCTCGTGTCGCTGGTACAGATGCGGTTGGACGACGCGACGCCAGTGCGGCGGTTTCAGCTTGGGGTGACCCTCACTTCGGACAGAGCGCAGGTCCTGGCGAACGGACAGGAGATTCTTGTCGCCGATCCGCAATCCAGAGACATCCACTTCCTCGACCGCTACGGCGCGCCGTCGTGGCTTCTACGGCTTCGAGAGCACGCCGAACCGATGAGTGCGTCCGATGCGCAACGGCAGGCGCCCGCTGTACCAATGCGAGGATCGCCTTCTGCGGGTCGGCGCCAGTTGCCAGAAGAGGGACCACCGGCCAGTTGGCCGCTCTTCGCTAAGGTACTTGTCGACGAAGGGACCGGAACGATCTGGTTGCAGGACGTCGTGAGGGACTTCCGAGCCCCGACGAGCTGGGTCGGCATCCGGCGGGACGGTACGGTGCTCTCTCGTCTGACTTTGACGGCTTCGGCCGATGACTGGATGGGCATGCCGCCGATCGTGGTTCAGTTCGCTCACTCGGGTGTCTGGCTGCTCAGGCGGGATTCGGACGGAGCAGCCAGCTTCGCGTTCTTCCGCTTCTCGCGGCCGGTTGAGACGACGCCAGGGCAGTGAGCTGCAGTCGCATCCGGAGCTGGCGTCCGAGTTCGAGATCGGCCGTGACTACGTCCTCCGAGCCTACGAGGACGCGGACGGCGAGCCGGCGGTCGCCCTCTTTCGACTTCGCCCCGGTCGCTAGCCTGCATTTCCACGGCGGGGAATTCACCTGACACGCGGTCGTCGC
>CAYHSN010000693.1:0-1868 GCA_964359235.1 uncultured Vicinamibacterales bacterium
GCAGCCCTGAAGGGCTGCGCTACATCAGGCAGCCCTGAAGGGTGCGCTACACCGGGGCGGTTTCTTCGCAGGCCCGCGGATTGTCGATCGGACGGTGGCGAACGACGAGACGCGACGGGGCTCGCACGTCGCGGCACGGCGCTTGCTTTGCCGCAGCCCAGTCCCGGGTTCGGTCTTACGAGTCAGGTGTCTGCCATGAAGCTGGGCGACCTTCGAGATCGATTCTTCCGCGGGAACCACCCGGCGTCCGATCGTCCGCGGCGTCTTCCTCAGCAGGTCACGCGTCTCGCCATTCCGTTCGCGATCGCCGGCGCCGCGCTGGTCGCCGCGCGGATCCTCTTCGTGCCCGCGACGTTCGGCGACCTGGGGCACTATCGCGCCTCGGCCCTCGGTGACGTTGCGGCGCTCCCGATCAAGTACGCGGGACGCGAAGCGTGCGCGGACTGTCACCCGGACGTCGCCGAGACCCACAGCCGCGCGCGGCATCAGACGGTGGCGTGCGAGACCTGTCACGGCCCGGGCGCCGCGCACGTCGCCGATCCGCAGTCGAACGCGCCGGTGGTGCCGCGCGAGCGCAGCTTCTGTCCGCGGTGTCACGGCTACGACGCGTCGCGGCCCACGGGCTTCCCGCAGATCGAGCCGGTCACGCACAACCCGATGAAGCCGTGCGTCGAGTGCCACACGCCGCACGCGCCGGAGCCGCCGACGCTGCCGAGCTCGTGCGCGGCGTGCCACGGCGAGATCGCGCGGCTGAAGGCGGTGTCACATCACGCGGCGCTCGACTGCACGCAGTGCCACCAGACGCCCGACGCGCACCGCGACACGCCGCGGCTCGTCGTGGCCGAGAAGCCGCGCGCGCGCGAGTTCTGCGGCGGCTGCCACGCGAAGGACGCGAAGGGCCCGAAGCAGATTCCGCGTGTCGATCTCGCGACCCACGGCAGCCGGTATCTCTGCTGGCAGTGTCACTACCCGCACTATCCGGAGGCCGGCTGATGGAGGAATTGGATCGTCGGGAGTTCCTCAAGAAGTGCTGCGCGGCTGGCGGCGCCGTGTTCGCCATCGTCCACCTGCCGGGATCGCAGGCCGAGCAGACGGCACCCGCTGAGGGCACGGCGTACGACGCCGCTCAGCACGACTACGGCATGGGTGTGGACATCTCGAAGTGCATCGGGTGCGGGCGCTGCATGGACGCGTGCAAGACCGAGAACGACGTCCCGCGCGACGAGCACTTCGTGCGCACCTGGGTCGAACGCTATGTCATCCAGGTGGACGGCGAGACGACCGTGCAGGCGATCGACCCGAACGCCGAGCCTGCCGCAGAGAGCCGGCTCAGCGAGAAAGGCATCCTGCGGACGTTCTTCGTGCCGAAGCTGTGCAATCACTGCGAGAACGCGCCCTGCGTCCAGGTCTGCCCGGTCGGCGCAACGTTCACGTCGCCGGACGGCGTCGTGTTGGTGGATCGCGACTACTGCATCGGCTGCCGGTACTGCATCCAGGCCTGCCCGTACGGCGCGCGGTTCCTGCACCCGGTGACGCACACCGCCGAGAAGTGCACCTTCTGCTATCACCGGCTCGTCAAGGGCCTGCAGCCGGCGTGCGTCGAAGTGTGCCCGACGGGCGCGCGGATCTTCGGTGACCTGACGGCGCGCAACAGCCCGCTCGTCCGGTTCACGCGCTTCAACGAGATCCAGGTGCTCAAGGACCATCTGAACACCGAGCCGAGGGTCTACTATGCGAACCTGGATCGGGAGGTGAGCTAGCAGGGGCATTGCAAATTGCAGATTGCAGGATTTCATATTGCAATCCTTCAATATGCAATCCTTCAATATGCAATTCCATTAGCTCACATCGGAAGGACACTCGCCCAT
>CAYHSN010000694.1:0-1860 GCA_964359235.1 uncultured Vicinamibacterales bacterium
GTTCTGCTCGTATCGGCCGGATCTCGATCGCGCGGGGAGGTTCATGTCCGACGAACGGACCCATCATGTCACCGCGCGGCAGACTGGCTGAAGCTGATTCGCGCCGAGGATCTGGAGATACGCGACCCGCGCCCGGTCACGGCGAACCGCGACCGCGGAGCGGCGGGAACCCCGCCGTGGTCGCCCTGGGAGAGGTCTTGAACGCCCTGGCGAATACGAAGATGGCCTCCTCCGCAGAATCTGTGGGTCGATGATCAAGGATTCTGAGGGGTTCTGGTCTTCGTCGTTCTTCTGAAGGGGACAGGATGATGAAGCGTGTGGGAGCTGTGCGAAACCGTCTGCGGTTTTGCAAAGACCTGTGGACGCGTTCTCGGCGTCCACAGGTCTGGCAGCTTCCACACGCCCGGCGCCGCGACTGACGCATCCCGCGTCGCCTCGGAGAGAATGGTGGTTACCACACACACCAGGATCTCGGAGACGAACGACGGGATGCAGATCAAGACTATCCTCAATCGGATTCAGAAGCACCGCGGCTTTGTGTACGGCACGGTGCAGCTCGAGGAGCAGATCGGCGGCTTGGCGGTGACGGTGGACATCGCGCCGCATGGCCGGAATCGCCCGCGCTGTGCGGGGTGCGAACAGGCCGGTGCCGTGTATGACCGCCTGGCGCCGCGCCGCTTCGAGTTCGTCCCGCTCTGGGGCCTGCGGGTGTTCTTTCTGTACGCCATGCGACGTGTCGATTGCCCGCGGTGCGGCGTAACGGTCGAGCGGGTGCCCTGGGCCGACGGCAAGCACCAGTTGACGACGACGTACATGTGGTTCCTGGCGCGCTGGGCGAAGCGTCTCAGCTGGAAGGAGGTCGCACGAGCCTTTGCCACCAGCTGGGATCAGGTCTTTCGGTCGGTCGCGATGGCGGTCGCGTGGGGGCGCGAGCACGTGGATCTCACGGGCATTCGCGCGATCGGCATCGACGAAATCCACTGGCAGCACGGGGCCAACTTCCTCACGCTCGTCTACCAGATCGATACGACGCGGAAACGGTTGCTGTGGATCGGCCAGCACCGACGCGCCAAGACGCTGCTCCACTTCTTTCGCTGGTTTGGCAAGGAGCGCACGGCGGCGCTTGGATTCATCTGCAGCGACATGTGGAAGCCGTATCTGAAGGTCGTCGCCAAGAAGGCGGGACACGCGCTCCACATTCTCGACCGCTTCCACATCGCGAAGCACATGAGTGATGCGATCGATCACGTGCGCCGCGCCGAAGTCCGCTCACTCCGCCAGCGCGGGCGACAGCCCCTGCTCACGAAGGCGCGCTGGGTGCTGCTGAAACGACGAGAGCATCAGACGCGCGAGCAGCGCGCCCGCTTGCGTGAGCTCCTGCAGCACAATCTGCGCGCCGTCCGGGCCATGCTGCTGCGGGAGTGGTTCGACGACTTCTGGCACTACCGCTCCCTCGACTGGGCCGGTGCGTTTCTCGACGAGTGGTGTGTCCAAGTGATGCGCTCCCGGATCGAGCCGATGAAGAAGGTGGTCCGGATGCTCCGGCGTCATCGACCGTTGCTATTGAACTGGTTTCGCGCGCGCGGCGAGATTTCCGCCGCCGTCGTGGAGGGCTTCAACAACAAAGCGAAACTGACCACCAGAAAAGCGTACGGCTTTCGCTCGTATAAATGCTTGGAAATCGCCTTATACCATACGTTGGGTCAGCTACCGGAGCCGGAGACGACCCACAGATTCTGCTGAAGACCCGAATAAGGTATCCATTGTGGCCGCCGATGCATCCCGCCGGGCTGCGTTGCTCGTCGCTTGCATACTCCCGGTATGCGCGCTCCTCGCGCCTTGCCGGGCGGGCGCCTCGAC
>CAYHSN010000695.1:0-1859 GCA_964359235.1 uncultured Vicinamibacterales bacterium
CATTTCAGCTCTTCCACCCCACCGCCTTCGCCAGTCGCTCGAACAGCGTCGGGTTGTTCCTGACCGCCTGCGCGCGCTCGAGGACATCGAGCGCCTCGGCGACCGAACGCACGACGCCGATGCCGAGCCGCCGTGCGTTCTGCTCGGCGGACCGGTTGATATTTCTCAGGATCAGGATCGGTCTTGTGGTCGAGTCCGAGATCACGTCCACGCAGTTCTTTGGCGTGTCGTCGACCAGGTAGTCCAGCTCGAGGGCCGCGGCCACTTTCCCGCGCGCGCCGCGGACGACGATCACGCTGGGGAGGTCGAAGCCCTGCCGGGCGAGCCAGCGTTGCGTCTGGCGCTGCACCGTGTCGCCGGTTGTCTCGGGGCGTTGGGTGATGAAGAACGCCTCCCAGCCGTGGCGCGCGGTCAGCTCGTGCAGCCGCCGCACCGCGTCCGGCTCGAGCGACGTGAGCGTCGTCCAGAAGTTGTCGGTCGTCTGGATGGCGCGCCAGACGATCTCGCGCTTGTGCTGGAGGGCGTTGAGGTCGGCGGCCCTGCGCGCGGCAGCGTCTTTATCGATGTCCTTGCTCTTGTCGTCGTCGCGCCTGCCTGTGCTCTCCTCGTCGTTCTCTCCCGGCGTCTCCGGCACTTCGTCTTCGACCTCGTTCGGTCCGAACAGGCGCGCTTCGATTGCCTTGTAGGCGGAGGCCAGGTCCGCAAGCACGCCGTCGAGGTCGAAGCCGACTCTGAGGGGCATCTCTCCCCATCATCTTGCCAGCAGGTCCAGGACGTCCAGCCGTGTCTGCGCCTTCTGCAGGGAGCTGCGCGCGAGCGAGTCGTTCGTCATATCTCGAACACCTCGCCCGGCTACTGGGGCAGGATTTCCGTCACGCGGTGTACCAGTCCTTCGGCGGCGGTCAGCGCGCGTCGCGCGTCCACCTCGTTGGGCTCCCCGTGCGGCAGCAAGCCTTCTTCCGTCGGGTAGCGTCCCCGATAGACGCTGTTCAAGAACACGGCGTCGTCCATCGACAGGTCGACTGGCCAGCCGTCGGCGGTCACTGTGTTCAGCAACTCCACCACGTCGTGCGTGCGGGGGACCCGTCGTCCTTTCTCGAGCACGAGCGCCTTCAGGCTCTTCTCGACCGCCTGCTGCGCGTGAAAGCAGGCGCCGCGAGGTTTGCCGTGGGTGAAGAGGATCGAAGCCGTCTCGAGCTCTTCTTGCGCTTCCGCAAGCCACGCGCCTGTGGCTTTTCGCATATAGAGCACCTTTCCGTGCTCGACGATGTTCTCGATGAAGGGGCTCCCAAGCGCATAGAGATCCCGGAGCTCTTGCGGTGTGAAGACGAAGAGGTCGAGCGGTACCCCGCGGTCCGAGAGCAAACCTTCGACCTCGATCCGTCGATCGATCGGCCGTTCCGGCGTGTCCTTCACGATCAGCAAATCGATGTCGCTGTCGTGGTCTGCGCCGCCGGAGGCGTGCGATCCGAACACGATGATCCGCTCAGGGTCGTACGCGTGCACCAGTCGCGCCACGATCGCCTCGAGGCTGTTCAGCGCGCGTTCGTCTGGGGCTTCGGTCACGCCGTCCAGGATAGCACGCCCTGATCGACGTGCCGTCGTCCGCTCGTGCCACTCCGACCTGTTCGACACACACCTGCTGGCGGCGGGGCATCGGGCAAGGAGGGCGGCGGGTCACCGGGCAACAGTGGAACGTGTCCAGAAAACCGCTCGTAGGGGCCGACCTCGTGTCGGCCCGGGCGGAGACAAGCTCCGTCCCTACCAGCGAGATCGGGCCCCGACGATGCGAGGGAGGGCGCCTCCGAGTGTCGCTCGGTGTGGCAGACAGCCGGGCCGATCGAACCAGCCGATGGCGC
>CAYHSN010000696.1:0-1857 GCA_964359235.1 uncultured Vicinamibacterales bacterium
GCCCGAGCCCAGTCGAGGGCAGCCGGACCAGACAGGGCCGCCTGAAGGCGGCCCCCACACCGATTTCTTCACAAGCCCTTCTGGTTCACCGGTCACCAACGTGAGTCCGGGCATCGTCGCATCGTAGGGGCCGAGCTTGCCTGTCCCGAGCTGAGTCGAGGGGCTCGGCCCGTCATCGGTGGTGTCCGGCTTCGGCCGCACCCTGTTCGACAATCGGCGATCGATGCTGATCGCGGCCGTCAGCGCCGCGGCGCCGGTTTCAGCAGCAGGTCCTGGAAATCGAAGCTGAAGTCGGTCGCCGGCGACACCGCGCGCATCTTCGCCTGCTCGACGTTCCCGTCAGGGTCGAGCGCGAACGTCACGTATGCGTCGGCGCGCAGCTCCCGATCGCGCCATCGGACGATGAACGTGTCGTGCTGCCAGTGTTCGAGATCGCCGACGAGCGACGGTGTCTGCGTGAAGCGCATCGCGAGCTTCCCGTTCTCGTGCACAATCTCGACGTCGCCGTACCACGCGTCCGTGTAGGCGCCGGCGTAGCGCGCGAGAGAAAGCGACGGTCGTGAGGCTGTGTCACGCGAAGCGGCCGCCTTTTTCTCCGCCTCGACGACGGCCGCCTCCTGCCGCGCGCGTAGCTTCTCGTACGCGCTCACCCAGTCGAAACCCGGCGCGCCGAGGTAGTGATCGACGATGAGCCAAGTGAGACTGCTGAACGCCTCGCCCGACTCCTGGTTGGTGAGCACGGCGACGCCCAGCTCGAGCTCCGGGAGGAGCGTCACCTTCGACACGTAGCCCGGCAGACCGCCGGTGTGCGTCACGACCTTCTTGCCACGGTAGTCGTGCAGGTTCAGGCCCAGCGCGTACCCGCGGAAGTTGGTCCGGAGCGGCGCCAGCTCCGGCGGCGGATCCCCGATCGGGATCGGAGTCACCAGCGTCGTCAGCTCACGCGCCGTCCGCTCCGAGAACAGGCGCGTGCCGCCGGCGAGCCGGCCTCCGCCGACGAGGACGTTCATCCACTTCGCCATGTCTTCCGCGCTCGCGTTGATGCCGCCGGCCGGATTCGTGTTGTCGCTGTCGAACGGCTTGATGGGCCGGACGACCCCGTCCACGCGGGCGTGCGTGGCGGCGACGTTGCCGCCCGCGCCGGCCGCCGAGTGGCGCACGTTGCTCCCGGTCATCCCGACCTTCTGCAGGATGCGCGCGCTGACGAAGTCCTCCCAGCTCTGGCCGCTCACCGCCTCGATCACCTCACCCGCAATCAGGTAGAGCACGTTGTCGTACGCGTACGCGTAGCGAAAGCTGGTGGCGGGCGGGATGAAGCGCAGGCGCCGCGCGATGGCCTGCCGGTTGTAGGTCGAGGGCGGCCACCACAGCAGATCGCCGGCACCGAGGCCGAGACCGCTCCGGTGGACCAGCAGATCGCGCACGGTCAGCTCGCGTGTGACGTACGGGTCCCACATCTGGAACCACGGCAGGTAGCGGATCACCGGGGCGTCCCACTCGATCCGGCCCTCCTCGACCAGCAGGCCGAGCGCCGTGGCCGTGAAGACCTTCGTGTTCGACGCGATCCCGAAGAGCGTCTTCGCGTCAACCGGCGCCGGCTCGCCGAGCGTCCGGACGCCATAGCCTTTCGCCACGACGACCCGGCCGTCTTTCACGATCGCGAGCCCGATGCCTGGCACGTCAAAGGCCCTCAGGACGCGCGCGACTGACGCCTCGAGGTCCGGCGGCGCGGCGGGCGGCGCCTGCGCGAGCGGGGCGGCGGCAAGCGCGACAAGAACGACGACGGCGGCGACGCACACGCGACGATGAGCCGACATGCGACCTCCCGATATCGACGCGTGCATCATGCCATCGATC
>CAYHSN010000697.1:0-1854 GCA_964359235.1 uncultured Vicinamibacterales bacterium
CTCTCCTTCACTTCCGGAACCACCAGCAGGATCGCGACGACCACCAGACCCGGCGCGAGCGTGAGCGCGAAGAGCACGCGGATGAGATCCGGATAGAAAAACAGAAAGATCGAGGCAAGCACCGGCCCAACAACCGCGCCGGCGTGATCCATCGCGCGGTTGAGTCCGAAGACGCGGCCTCGCTGGCCAGCGGGCGCGAGCGAGGCGAGCATGGCGTCGCGCGGCGCGCCGCGCATCCCCTTTCCGAGTCGATCGATGAAGCGCAGCGCCAGCACCTGCGGCCACATCGTGACCAGCGCGATGAGCGGGCGCACGGCCGCCGACAGCGAGTAGCCGGCGAGCACGATCGGTTTGCGCACGCGCCACCGATCCGACACGTGCCCGGACAGAATCTTCAGCAGGCTGTTCGCCGCTTCCGCGACGCCTTCAATGAGCCCCAGCGCGAACGCGCCCGCGCCGAGCACGCCCGACAGGAAGGCTGGAAGCAGCGGGTAGATCGCTTCGCTGGCCAGGTCGGTGAAAAAGCTCACCCACCCGAGCAGCCAGACGGGACGAGGAAGGGGGGAAGGGGGAGGCACTGGGGAATTGAGAATTGAGAATTGAGAATTGAGAAACGGGAACGCGCGCGAATCGCGACTTACACCCTCAGGAACACCCTGCGCCGGTACATCCAGGCCAGCAGCGCGAACAGCAGCACGAGATGCGTCAACGCGTACAGCAACGAGGCGTTCTTCGGCGCCGCGAGCGGTACGTAGAGCAGCTCGTACAGGTAGCGGCTGAGCGCGACGCGTCCGGCATCACCGCGCGGCACACGGATGAGGCTGAGCGTCTTGACGAACAGGCCCGAGAGCACGAACAGCGTGATGGCGTTGGTGCCGAGGATCACGAACGGTCTGGTCCAGCCGCGCCAGCCGCGGACGTCGATCACCCAGATCAGGACGGCCAGATAGATCGACGCCTTGCCCGCGGTGAACATCACGTACGAGCTCGTCCACAGGTTCTTGTTGATCGGAAACGCCAGGCCCCACAGCTCGCCGACGATCACGCCGACAAGGCCTGCCGCCAGAAGCGGCGCGACGCCGCGCACGGGCTTGGCGACGCTCGCCGTGATCCAGAGGCCCGCCAGCACACCGAGGAGCGTCGTCGCGATCGCTGGCAGTGTACTGAGCAGGCCCTCGGGATCCCACGTCGGCTTCCACAAGTGTCCGCTCATCAGCGCGCGGTCCACGAACGCCGCGAGGTTGCCGTCGGGCGTCAGATCACCCGCCTGACCGCCAGGGACCGGCACGAGCGTCATGGCGGCCCAGTAGCCGAGCATCAGAACCAGCGCGATGGACGCCATCACCGCGGCCTGCCGGACGAGACGCCGTGGTCCTTCGAACGCCGTGAGCTTGTAGATGACGGCCGCGGCCAGATAGCACAGGGCAATCCGCTGCAACACACCGGGAATCCGCCACCGCACCACATCGAAGCGCGGGTATCCCGCAAGGAACAACCCCAGCGCGAAGATGAGCAGGGCGCGGCGGGCGATAGGCCCCCAGGGTCCCAGGCTTCGGCGCGACAAGGTGAGCGACACGCCGACGATGAAGAGGAAGAACGGGAAGATCAGATCGGTCATCGTCCAGCCGTGCCAGGGCGCGTGCAGGAGCGGCGCGTAGACATTGCCCCAATCGCCTGGGTTGTTCACGATGACCATGGCCGCCATCGTGACGCCGCGCAAGACGTCCAGGGCGAGAAGCCGTGACGAGCCGTGGGGCTGCGGGGTCATGGCCGGGTCAGTTTAGCGCAAGCGCGCAAGCTATAATCCACCTATTGTCACGCCCTTTCGACGCGGTCCTGGTTGTCGGGTTCGGC
>CAYHSN010000698.1:0-1847 GCA_964359235.1 uncultured Vicinamibacterales bacterium
CTTCCGCTGGACCGTGTCGGCCTGGCCGCGCTCGTCGAACGCCATCACCACGACCCCGGCGCCGTAACGGCGAATGACCTGTGCCTTGCGCAGGAAGTCGGCTTCGCCCTCCTTCAGGCTGATCGAGTTGACGACCCCTTTCCCCTGCAGGCACTTCAGGCCGGCCTCGATGACGGTCCACTTCGAGCTGTCGATCATCACCGGCAGACGCGCGATCTCCGGATCGGTGGCGATGTAGTTGAGGAACTGCGTCATCGCCCGCTCGGAATCGAGCAGCGCCTCGTCCATGTTGACGTCGATCATGTTGGCGCCGCCGCGCACCTGGTCGAGCGCGACCGCGGCCGCTTCGCCATAGTGCCCATCCCTGATCAGGCGCGCGAACCGGCGCGAGCCGGCGACGTTGGTGCGCTCGCCGATCATCTGGAAGTTGGAGTCGGGGCGAATCGTGAGCGTTTCCAGTCCTGAAAACTGGGTGAAACGCGCAGCGATTGTCGATTGTCGATTGTCGATTGTTGATTGGGTGCGGGCAACGTCAGGCTGAAGCCGGACACGACCGACAACCTGCTGCGCTACGATCGCACGAGGCTTCAAACCCCGCACGGCCTCGGCCACCGCGCGGATGTGGTCCGGCGTCGTGCCGCAGCAGCCGCCGACGATGTTGACGAACTGGCTGTCGGCGAAATCACGGATCAGCTCGCAGGTCTCGGCTGGCTGCTCGTCGTACTCGCCGAACGCGTTCGGCAGACCGGCATTCGGGTAGCTGCTCACGTGGCACGTCGCGATGCGCGCCAGCTCGGCGAGAAACGGCCGCATCTCGCGCGCGCCGAGCGCGCAGTTGAGGCCGACGCTGAACGGGCGCGCGTGCGCGATCGACACCCAGAAGGCGTCGATCGTCTGGCCCGAGAGCGTTCGGCCGCTCTTGTCGGTGATCGTGACCGAGATCATGACGGGCACGTCGGTCCACGCTGGGTCCTTCGCCGCGCGCGCCTCGAACTCTTCCTGGATCGCGACGATGGCGGCCTTCGCGTTGAGCGTGTCGAAAATCGTCTCGACGAGGAGCACGTCGGCGCCGCCGTCGACGAGGCCGCGCACCTGCTCGCGGTAGGCGTCGCGCACCTCGTCGAACGTCATGGCGCGAAACGCCGGGTCGTTGACGTCGGGTGAGATCGACAGGGTCTTGTTGGTCGGACCGATCGCCCCCGCCACGACGCGCGGCTGGTCTGGCGTCTTCGCCGTCCACTCGGCCGCCGCCTGCTTCGCCAGCCGCGCCGACGCCACGTTCAGCTCGTAGGCGAGGCCCTCCAGGCCGTAGTCGGCCTGCGAGATCGCCGTCGCGTTGAACGTGTTCGTCTCGATGATGTCCGCGCCGGCTTCCAGGTACTGACGGTGGATGCCGAGGACGACGTCCGGCCTCGTGATCGACAGCAGGTCGTTGTCGCCCTTGAGATCGCGCGGATGATGCTTGAACCGCTCCCCGCGGAAGTCTTCCTCCGCCAGCGTGTGCCGCTGGATCATCGTCCCCATCGCACCGTCGAGGACGAGGATGCGGGAGGCAAGAAGACGCCGAAGCGTCTCCCTGACGGGACTCGGGACTCCCGCCTTCGCCAAGGCTACGGCGGGCTCGCCGAAGCTGGAACAGCGAAGGCGGCGGGACTCGGGACTCGAACGCATGGGACGCTGTCCTTCTATCCTCGTTCCTTCTTTTTTCCGCTCGCCACGAGGACCGCGAACGGATCGCCGGCCTTGCGCGCGCCGACAGTGACCTTCAGGTCAGTCAGGCCGGCGCCCTCGATGAGCGCGCGCAGCGACTTGTCGTCGAAGCCGAGCCACCGGTCGCCGAGCCGCTC
>CAYHSN010000699.1:0-1845 GCA_964359235.1 uncultured Vicinamibacterales bacterium
ATCGCCGCTTACGATGACGTCGGCGCGCCCGTTGATCGCCACATCAAGAAACTTGTCATCATCAGGATCGCGGGAGGCCTGAATCCGCTGCAAGACCTCGATGATCTCGATGAGCGGCGCGAGGCGGAGGAGTAGCGCGTCGCGCCGTTCGCGCGGCACGTACCGATCGAACTTGGGCGAGAGCAGCTTCGTCATCAGCTCCCGTAGGGTATCAGTGGAGGCGAGCAGTTGGCCGCTGCTGATCGCGTGCTCCACGGCTCGGGCAGGTGTTGACGTGGTTGAAAGCAGCAGGCCGCTGATCAGGACGTTCGTGTCGAGGACAACCCGATCACGCTTCATCGGCGGTCAGCAGTTCGGCCAGCCGCTCCTCGGTGAGCCCGCTTGCCGCGGCTCGAGCGGCGACCTCGTTCCTGAGATCGAGAAACGCCTGGATGTTCCCGGCGCGGAGCCGCTCGTATTCCGCCATGGACAACACAACGGCGATGTCGCGGTCTTGCCGGCGAATAACGACGGGTTCGCGTTGAGCGTCGTCGAGGATTGCACCTAGTCGGTTCTTGGCCTCGGTTGCGGCGACGGTCTTCATAGGCCTCTCATTAGCTAATTTAGCTATTATAGCTGACAATCGCCAAGAGGGCCAGACGTGAAATCGAGCCTGTGAAATCGAGCCCGTAGGTTCTAATGGGCGCGTCACTACCTGGCCCTTCCGAGAATGCCGCCAGTCAAGCTCTTCGGAAAGGCCACAGGTCGGAGGCGTAGGCCAGCGCCGCCTATACCGCCTCGGGCTTCAGGCTTGGGTAGCTCTGAATGATCTGAGTGGTCACCAGACCGGCGGCTTTCCCTCAGAACGCGCAGTAGTAGATGTAAGGCCCTTCCAGTAGACGCGCGCCGACGGCATCGATGCGAAGCACATTGAATCGGTTGCCCTCATACGCTCGGTTCCACAGCACGACCACCATCGGCCACTCCGCGCCAAATCGAAACGCTCCGACCGGCTGTGGAATACCGATATCACGATCTCCGTTCGGATCCAGGTCAACGGGGTCGGGAGGCGCGCCTTCCATGTAGTGCTTCGTGTCCACCTGTTCGAGGGCGACGCGACCGTCGATTACGACGACGGTCCTTACCGTGGTCTGCCCGGTCGCATACTGAGCGAGAGAAATACGTCCGGCCACGTAGATACGCGAAGCGGTAGCCCTTCGCGCCGCATCCCGGATCGACGCTGGCACGTGATTCCACGTACCAACGGCAGGAACGTCAACTTCGGTTCCGACGGTGATTGGGACGGAAACAACGCCGGTCGCGCCAGCCGGAAGCAGCCACACAGGACCCTCTGCGAATGGCCCGCCGGAAAACGTTGCCATCTCCTGGCTGTTGTTGTCGCAGCCGTACTTATGTCGACCGACGCCTGAGAACACCGATGGCACGATACCGGAGGTCCCGACTCCTATGAACCGGCGCCCGGCCGGCAGTGCCTCCCAGGGCCTCAAGTCGTCGGCGAATAGCGCGACGTGATGCGACGTGGACACAGGAGACCAGCCGTATGGTCTATCCCGCCATTGCTGGATCGTCGCGAACGCAAGCCAGCCGGGCACGTCATCGAATGGATAGGCTGGGTAGCCGTCTCTCGCACCGGTCTGACTGCAGACGGCGACGGCAAGTGCGATTGTCGCCAAGCTTCTGACCATCGTGCGTAGCATACAGCGGGGCCTCCGTCAGTGCCGGTGGGCGTCTGCATATCCTCCATTCTCCGGTTCAAATCCGGACGGCGCCTCCAATTCCCTCGCTCGGCACCACGAATGGACGGGCGCTGTTGTACGCGGCTTCCATTCTTCAGCTCAATGCCGG
>CAYHSN010000700.1:0-1842 GCA_964359235.1 uncultured Vicinamibacterales bacterium
TCTTCAAGCCTCGCATGCTTCCCGAAATCCCTTTGAGCATCACGACCGCGCCCGTCGTTGAAGTCGGTGATGATCCGCCACGGCTGACGTTCACTGTCAGCGTCGATGGACGACGGTTCGCCAGCCTGGGATCCCGGGCCGAACCCGAGTCAGCTTCGCGAGGACGTGCTGCGCGAGGAAGACGGGCCGATGCCGATCCACGGTCTGCAGGGGTTCCATGGCACTCACTTGCTCGTGCCGCGCCGAGAGGAGTGGCGCCCGGACCCGACCCTGCTCGAGGAACGCTATGCGCTCTTCCGCGGCGCAGCCGGGTGAATCGGCCGGGCGTCAGGCGCGGGTCCGCGGCCGGCTTCGACGAGCCGCTCGAGCGCGCGCGACACGAAGGCTCGCCGTCGCGCGGACTGGATTCGACCGACGCTGGCGCGCGCGACACGCAGGCTGAAACGCCGGGGCAGCTCGAGCTCCGGCAGCGCGCGGAAGAGCCTCGAGCGGGCCGGGCCCAGATACAGGAAATCGACCAGGGCCTTCTCGGCCGTGGCGAGACGCCCGCCGCGCCCCACGTTCTCGAAGCCGAAGAAGAACGAGGGGTCCACGTGATGAACGGACACCGTCCCCAGGGGCGTGGTGAACCGCCGGGTGCGGGCCAGCGACACGGCGTAGGTGACCGCAGGCATCTGCGAGATCATGCCGTGAAGGTAGAGGGCGCTCTGCAGCGAGACGTAGCTCGGCAGCGGGAACGTCAGGTGCTCCGGCAGCGCCAGGGGATCGACCCGGTCGGCAAACGCCCAGACCCCGCGGCGCAGGCGGACCAGATGCCGCGACGCCGCCAGTCGCGCGAGGATCGTGCTCGCATGGGCGTTGGCGAGACCGAGCCGCGCGGCGGCGTCGTTCGTGCGGAAGACGGAAGCCTGCATGGCGGCCAACGCCGAGAGGGCAGCGACGAGCGTCATGGCCGTCCCTGCTCCAACGCCGCGACGACCTCCAGCACCAGCGTGTCCCACACGGAGGCCGAGTCGTAGTGGGCCTGATCCTCGGGCGCCAGGTACGCCAGCACCTGGCTCTTGAAGGTGCCGAAGTCGATCGTCATCGCGTTGGCTCGAGCCTGCTCGGCGTCTCGGGGGTCGATGGTCTGGAGCGCGTCGGTCAGGGCGCCCATCGCGATCAGGTGGTGGAGATCGAAGATGTCCCGCGCCTGGGTCTCGGTGCGGCGGGCCAGGGCGCCGAGCTTCTGCCGGAACGCGGCGTGGGCGCTGTAGTGATTCACCATGAGTGGTGGCAGCAGATAGGCGCGGATCAGGCCGGGATCCACGCTTTCGAACACGACCCCGCTGTCCATCCCACGGCGGGAGAATTCGATCTTCGTGGGAAGCGGCATCCCGCCCCGCTCGATCCGAAGTCCCAGTTTCCACCGCTGCGTGGTGCCCGTCTGCTTGTGCTCGGTGACGTGCTCGACCTCGAGGCCTCTGGCTTCGAGCGTCTCGGCGAACGGCCTCGAGGAGAAGAGGCTCCGGACCTTGTCTCGCAGGACGTGCGGGTCCACGTCCCTCACGTCCAGGTCCAGGTCTTCCGAATACCTCATGCTCCGGTGGAAGAACCTGAGGTTGCAGCCGCCTTTCAGGACGTACAGTTTCTTGTCCAGCCGGCGGCCGAGCTGGGCGAGGAAGAGCAGGTGGAACTGCTCGACGAACCGGCTCGGTGCAAAGGGGTTCATGGCGAGACCGGCGGAAATTAAATAATACCTATAATCAACACTAATATCAATTGCAGGTATTATATAACACGAGTTGGCCGGCGCCTTGATTGAGACGGTCAGGAGGGGGTGTGCGGGTCGGGACTGATCGC
>CAYHSN010000701.1:0-1837 GCA_964359235.1 uncultured Vicinamibacterales bacterium
CCCTTCCGTGGCCCTTCCGTGGTCCTTCCGTGGTCCTTCCGTGGTCCTTCCGTGGCCCTTCCGTGGTCATTCCCGCCCGCGCGCCGCAAACGCCTGCCGCTTCAGATCGGCGACGAGCGCGTCGCGCCGGTACAGCAGCTCGCGCCGGGCGCGGCGCCCGCGCTCGGACCCGACGGCGTACTCACAGAAGAGCGGAAACGCGATCGTCGAGTCGCAGTAGGCCACGACCGTGTCGGCGAGCACGCCCGGATTCACCTTGCCCCAGCTCACCGCCTCGGACGGCGTCGCGCCCGAGAGCCCGCCCCACACGACCTGGTCGGTGGTGAACTGGATGAAGAAGTCGCTGCCGCCCTTCGCAATGCCGTAGACCTCCCACAGCGTGGGCTGTCCCTGGAGGTAGAAGTTCTTCGGCGAGCCGCCGCCCAGGATCACGCACCCGTTCTTGGCGCCCGCGAGGATGATCGCGCAGACCTCGTTGACGTCGCGGCTCGGATCGATCATCAGCGTGCTGCCGTTCATCAGTTCGTGATACGCCACGTTCATCCCGATTGAGCTGTCCCCCGGCGATGAGGTGTAGATCGGGACGCCCGAGACGGCGGCCTTCGCGACGACCGAGTGCTCGTCGCAGCCCGGGAAACGCGCCAGCAGATCGCGCCCCAGCCGCTCGTGGAACTCGGCGCTCGACATCGGTCCCTCGAGGCGCTCGCGCACCAGGAAATCGCGGAGGTACGCGTCGGTCTCGAGCAGGACCGTCGCCGGAAAGAGGATGTCGTAGATGCGGATGATGCCCTGCTCGTGCAGCTCCACGTCGTCGGCGAACGGCGAGCCGCGGTGGAGCGTGAAGTTCAGCGCGTAGTGCAGGTCGTGGTAGAGGTTGGCGCCCGTGCTGATGATGAAGTCGACGAGCCCGCGATCCATGAGCTCGATCACGCAGCCGCCGAGACCCGCCGGCGTGAGCGCGCCGGCGAGGGTCAGGCCAATCGTCGTGTCGTGGGCCGGATCGAGCATCTTGTCGGTGAAAATGTGGCAGGCTTCCGACACGCGGCCGGCGTTGAAGGCCTGGAACCCGCCGTCGATCAGCGCGCGGACCTCGGCGCTGCCGCGCGGTCGGTAGTGGCGGATGGGCCGTCCGCTCAGGTGTCGCGATGCGGCGCTCACGGGCGCGCCAGGGGCGCGGTGGGGCACGGACGTTCCTCCCGGTCAGAAGGCCCGGCGCTGCAGTCGGGACCAGCCGGGCCGCATGAGGCGAAACCGCTGCTAGCTTAGCATTGTTTGGCTTGACACCGGCCTGCGGACGGATAATGTAGGGAGCGCCGTGGACAAATCCTCGACCTCAAAACGCACCGATCCCAGCGAACTGGAGACCCGCTTCCAGTCGCTGGTGCAGTCGCCCCTGCGCGCCGGCCTGCTGCGTTTCCTGCACGCCCGCCCGGACGAGGCGTTCGACGTCGAGGCCCTGATGCAGACCTTCGGGCGCATGCGTCTCGACATCGAGAACTGCATTCGCGAGCTGGTGGCCTTCGGCGTCGCGCACAAGGTCGAGGGCACGCCTGGCCGCTTCGCGTTCCGGCGGCCCGAGAGCGAGATCGTGCGCGGGATGCTCGACGAGTTCCTCGAGCGGCGCGCAACGGTCAGCCACGAGGACCGATCGGTCGCCGTGCAGCGGTTCCGCGAGATGATCGGCCGCGACGAGAAGATGCTGATCGTCTTCGAGTGGATCCGCACGGCCGCGAAATCGGACATCTCGGTGCTGATCCTGGGGCCGACCGGCTCGGGCAAGGAAGTCGTCGCCCGGATGATCCACGAGTTGAGCCGGCGGAGCGTCTCGAAATTCCAG
>CAYHSN010000702.1:0-1836 GCA_964359235.1 uncultured Vicinamibacterales bacterium
AGCTTCAGCTCGATCGACCTGATGACGTGGCTGTTCCTGCACGAGATGCGGGGGCTCGCCGACGGTCCGACCAAGTGCGACGTCTTTTTCTCGTCGAAGGGTCACGACGCGCCGGCGCTGTACTCGATCCTCACCGGCCTCGGCCTGCTCGATTTCGAGCTGATTCACATGCTGCGCCGTCTCGGCGGCCTGCCGGGCCACCCGCATGTCGAGACGCCCTACATCCAGGCGAATACCGGATCGCTCGGCATGGGCATCTCGAAGGCCAAGGGCATGGCGATCGCGAACCGCCTGCTCGGCACGCCGCGGAAGATCTTCGTCCTGACCGGCGACGGCGAGCTGCAGGAAGGACAGATCTGGGAGTCGCTGCCTTCGGCCGTCACGCTCGGGCTCAGCGAGATCACGGTCATCGTCGATCGGAACAAGATCCAGTCGGACACCTGGGTGGACGAGGTGAGCCCGGCGGGCGACGTCGCGGCGAAGTTCGCGGCGTTCGGCTGGCGCGTGGAGCGGTGCGACGGGCACGACTTTGCGTCGATCGGCCAGGCGCTCGCGCGGCTGGCGAGCGAGCGCGAGCGGCCGAAGGCGCTCATCGCTGAAACCGTGAAGGGCAAGGGCGTGTCGTTCATGGAAGGCCCGGCGAAGGATCCGAAGGGCCTGTACGAGTACCACAGCGGCGCGCCGAACGAGTCGGAGTACGCGCGCGGATCGACAGAGCTCATCGCGAACGCCCGCGCGCTGGCCTCCGCAGCCGGCCTCGGCAATCTGGTGCTCGAGCGCGGCGAGCGCCCGGCGCGGAAGCCCGTGCTCAAGGTCGAGCGGCTGGTCAACGCCTACGGCGAGGCGCTCGTCGAGCAGGCGGAGAAGAACCCGCGCATCGTTGTGCTCGACGCCGACCTGGTGAAGGACTGCGGCCTCATCCCGTTCAAGCAGCGGTTCCCCGAGCGGTTCATCGAGTGCGGCATCGCCGAGCAGGACATGGTGTCGCAGGCCGGGGGCCTGGCGCGGCGGGGGATGGTGCCGATCGCGCACTCGTTCGCGTGCTTCCTCTCGGCCCGGCCGAACGAGCACATCTACAACAACGCGAGCGAGGGCACCAAGGTCATCTACGTCGGCTCGCTCGCCGGGTTGCTGCCCGGTGGCCCCGGCCACTCGCACCAGTCGGTGCGCGACATCTCGGCGCTCGCGGCGGTGCCGCGACTCATCCTCGTCGAGCCGTGCGCCGAGTCCGAGGTGAAGCAGGTCGTCGACTTCTGCCTCAACCGAACCGGGGAGAGCAGCTACATCCGGCTCGTCTCGCTCGGCTGGCCGCTGCCGTTCACGCTCGCCGCCGACTACCGCCTGGAGCTCGGGCGCGGCGGCGTCGTGCGCGAGGGGCGCGACGCGGTGGTCTTCGGCTACGGGCCGTGGCTGCTCGCGAACGCGTTCGAGGCGGCCGAGCGGCTCGAGCGCGAGCACGGCTTTGGCCTCAAGGTTGTCAACCTGCCGTGGCTGAATCGCGTCGACACGGACTGGTTGCGCGAGACCATCGGCTCTGCGCGCCACGCGATCACGCTCGACAACCATTACGTGCACGGTGGACAAGGGGAAATGCTCGCCGCGCGCATTGCCGAGATGGGCCTCGCCCACGTGAAGGTCACCCGGCTGGGCGTCACGGAGCTGCCCGAGTGCGGCACGAACGACGAAGTGCTGCGCTACCATCGCCTCGATGTGGACGGCTTGAGCCACGCCATGACATCCGTTCTGGAGCTCGCGTCGGCCCGATAGCCCGTGCCTGTCGCATCCTCGCTCCCCTTGCGCCCACAGCGGGGGACCGTGACCGCATGGCTCGCCCTG
>CAYHSN010000703.1:0-1828 GCA_964359235.1 uncultured Vicinamibacterales bacterium
AGCGGTCTACGGTCGCTTCATTATAGGTCTTGCAGGCGTCTCGGGCCGAGCCCTTCGACGCCGCTCAGGGCAGGCCCTTCGACGCCGCTCAGGGCAGGCAAGCTCGGCTCCGACGTCAGGGCGGTGTGCGTCCGACGCGCGTGACGCCGAGGCGCGGACACAAGTCCGCGATGGCGCACGTCCCGCACAGCGGATACACGGGCCGGCAGACGTTCTGTCCCCACGTCACGAGATACAGATTCACGAGCGGCCAGAAGCGGCGCGCGACGGCCCGATACAGCGCCTGCTCGGTCTCGTCCGGCGTCTTCGTACGTACCCATCCCAGCCTGTTCGAGATGCGATGCACGTGCGTATCGACGCAGATGTTCTCATCGCTGCCGTGCGCCTCGATGAGGACGAGATTGGCGGTCTTGCGGCCCACACCCGGCAGCTTCAGCAGCTCGTCCATCGTGGGCGGCACCGTTCCCCCGTGCTGGTCCACGAGGATCCGGCTCGTGGCCTTCACGTGGCGCGCCTTGTGACGATAGAAGCTGACCGGATAGATGAGGCGCTGGATCGCGGCCGGCGTGAGCTTCAGCATCGCGCGCGGTGTGCGGGCCACCCGGAAGAGCCGCGTCGAGGCCGCGTGCGTGACTTCGTCTCGCGTCTGCGCCGACAGCATCGTCGCGACGAGCACCTGGAAGGGATCGCTTCGCTGATCCTTCGAGATCTTCTCGATGGCCGGTTCGTCCAGGCCGTCGATGGCCTTCGCGAGGCGTGTCATGACGGCCGCAACGACGTTCGCCGGCGGGTTCGAGGTTCGCGTTTCGAGTGTCGAGTGGGCTGGGCGCGGCACGGATCTGGTTCCAGGTTCACAGACTCAACCGACGGGCGTGAGCGGGGGCTGGCCCGACAGCACGGCGAGCACGTTCCCGACGGCCAGCTCGGCCATCGCCGTGCGCGTTTCGCGCGTGGCGCTGCCCAGGTGCGGCGCGAGCACGACGTTCTCGAACTGGAGCAGCTTCGGATGCACCGCCGGCTCACGCTCGTACACGTCCAGCGCCGCCGCCGCGATCAATCGCTCCTCGAGCGCCCACGCCAGCGCCTCTTCGTCCACGACCGGGCCCCGCGCCGTGTTCACCAGGATCGCCGTGCGCTTCATGCGCGCGAGCGCGCGTTTGTCGATCACGTGCCGCGTCGCGGGCGTGAGCGGCACGTGCAGCGTCACGACGTCCGAACTGACGAGCAGCTCGTCGAGCGACACCTGCGTCGCGTGGTCGACGCCCGCCGGCGCGCCGCCGGCCTGCTCTGCGTAGACCGCGCGCATGCCGAACGCGGGCGCTTTCGCCGCGACCGCCCGGCCGATGCGCCCCATGCCCACGACGCCAAGCTGCTTGCCGCGAAGCTCCATGCCGAGCATGAAGTCGAGCGCCCAGCCGTTCCAGTCGCCGCGCCGGAGCAGCCGCTCACCCTCGGAGACTCGCCGGGCGGCCGCGAGAATGAGGGCCCATGTGAACTCGGCGGTCGCCTCGGTGAGGACATCGGGCGTGTTCGTCACGGCAATGCCACGCGCGCGCGCGAACGCCACGTCGATATTGTCGTAGCCGACGGCGATGTTCGCGATGATGCGCAGGTCTTGCCCCGCTTCGATGACCTGTCGATCGACGCGCTCGGTCAGCAGGCACAGGAGCGCGAGCTTTCCGCGCACGCGCTCGGCGAGGAGCGCCGGCGCGATCGGCGGCTGGAGACGTTCGACCTCACACCGTTCCTCGAGGCGGGCCAAGAGCGCCGATGGGATGCGGCAGGTCAGGAGGACGGAGGGCGGCGGTGACATGCAGAATCGGGCGAT
>CAYHSN010000704.1:0-1826 GCA_964359235.1 uncultured Vicinamibacterales bacterium
AGCGAGCCGCTGCTCTCGTTCTACGGCGCGCGCAAGAACGCGGTCGTCTACCTCGGCGTGCGCGGCCGGTTCGAACGGCGCGACGCCATCGCGCGCTTCGACGCGCTGGTAGCCAGCAAGGGGGTCGATCCATCGTTTCCGAAAGCCGACCTGAAGCCGTGGATCGTCGCGCAGTGGGCGCGCGAGACGTCGCTCGCGACGGTCGAGAACCTTCGCGGCCAGAAGTACTTTCCCGAGACCTATCAGGTGCGCATCGGCGCGATCGAGGGGCTGGGACGCGGCGTCGAGGACACGGTGGAGGCCTTCCTGACCCGGGGGCCGGAGGCCGCGCTGATTCTGTCGGCGGCGGCCGGAGGCGGGAAGACCTCGCTGCTCTGCCGGCTCGCTGAGACGCTAATTTCGCCGCCGAACGTCACCCGCGTCGGTCCGGTTGCGAGCGAAGGGTCGGCCGACGCGGTGCTGCTGCTCCTGGGCTCGTCTGTCCCGATCGAGGGTGCGCGGCCACTGTTCACGCGCATTCGCGAGGGGCTGGGGCTCGCCGCCGATGTGCGCTCGTTCACGGAGCTGCTCGAGGCGTGGCGGGCGGTCGCGGCGCTCGACGATGCGGATCGCCACACGCGGCGGCTCATCATCCTGCTCGACGCGGCCAACGAAGCGGCCAATCCGCAGGCGTTGATCCACGAGCTCGGCGAGCTCGCGGGCGAGGCCGCGGCGTGCAACAAGCGCGAAGGACATCCGTGGGTGCGGCTGGTCGTGAGCGTGCGCGAAGAGCGGCTGCGTGTGCTCGAAGACCGCTGGTCGGAGCGGGGCAGCAGCGGCACGGTGCTACAGAATGCGTGGAACTTCGCGCACTTCCCCGATGGGCAGGCGCGACCACGGCCGTTTCTGGAGCTGCGGGCGTTCAGCGCGAGTGAAGCCGAAGCGGCTTACGGGCGCGCTCAAGCGACCGGACCCGCGTGCCGTGCGGTGTGGTCCAATCTGCCGGCAGCGACACGCCGCCTCCTGGAGCACCCGCTGCGGCTCGCATTGTTTCATCGCGCGTTCGCGGAGCGCACACACCTGCCAACCGCGGGCAACGAGGACGACCTCTGGGCGGCGTGGCTCGACGCGTGCCTGCATCCGTCCACGACCGATAGCGCGTTGGAGGCCGCCGCGCTGGATCTGGCGGACGCGTGCATCGATCGGGGCGAAGCGCTGTTGCCGGTCGAGGCGGTCGGCGCGATGCGCGACGCGTGGGAGGCGAAGCTGCGCCACGATCCGGCGCGGATCGCCGCGGCGATGGACCCCGTCGAAAGGCTCGTCGAGGCCGGCATCGTGCGCCGGACCCAGGAAGCGCGCTTCGACTGGATCTCCGAGTCCGCCGCGGAGCAGGTTCTGTGGCGGGCGCTGCGCCGGCGGTGCTGCGCGCCGGGGGAGGCGGAGCTCGAGGCGTGGACGGCACTCCCCGCGACCCCGCGCATGGACGGCGCTCTTGTCGCGGCGGGGATCGCGACGTGGCGCGACGGGCGGGCCGGGGCGGTGTTCGGCCTGACGGCCGCCGCGCATTCGCGCGCCAGCGCGATCCTTGGGGAGATCGTCGCGGCCGCCGCACCGCGGGGCTCGTCAAACGACATCGCGGACGCGCTGTCCGCGTTTCAGGCGGGCCTAAGCCACCTCGCGGATCGGGCCGGCGCCGAGCCCTCCACGGTCCGCGTCAAGCGGTTGAATGACGCCCTGATGTGGGATACCGCGGCAGCCCTCAGGCATCGCTGGGGCGCGGCGCCGGCTCACCGCGCGGTCGCCACGGCCAGCCTGGCGATGAGTCGCGTCATCGTGACGCGTCGTCC
>CAYHSN010000705.1:0-1819 GCA_964359235.1 uncultured Vicinamibacterales bacterium
CGGATTGATGAACCGATCGCGCTCGAACCGGTACTGCTTGTCGTGGAGCTGCCGGTAACGGCCGCCGCGCGCCAGCAGCGCCTCGTGCGTGCCGCGCTCGACGATCTCGCCCTGCTCCAGCACCAGGATCTGGTCCGCGCTCTGAATCGTCGACAGCCGGTGCGCGATGACGAACGTCGTCCGGCCGCGCCGGAGCGATCGCAGCCCGTCCTGGATGAACGCCTCGCTCTCGCTGTCGAGGCTCGACGTCGCTTCGTCCAGGATCAGGATGCGCGGGTCGGCCAGAATCGCGCGCGCAATCGCCACCCGCTGCCGCTGGCCGCCCGACAAGCGCACCCCGCGCTCGCCCACGACGGTGTCGTACCGCTTCTCGAAGCCGTCGACGAACTCATCGACGTGCGCGATGCGGCTGACCTCCCTGATCTCGTCCGCGCTCGCGTGAGGGCGGCCGTACCGGATGTTGTCGGCCACGGTGCCGTCGAACAGGAAGTTGTCCTGGAGCACGACCCCGAGGTGCGTCCGGTAGTCACGCAGCCGCAGCGACGCCAGGTCCCGTCCGTCCACCACCACCCGTCCGGCGGTCGGCCGGTTGAACGCCATCACCAGGCTGATGAGTGTGCTCTTCCCCGACCCGCTCGACCCGACGAGCGCGGTGGTCGAACCGGCTGGCGCGTGGAACGACACCTCCCGGAGCACCGGGACGCCGGCCGTGTACTCGAACCACACGGCATCGAACGCCACCTCGCCAGCCAGATCGGCGACCGGCGCGCGCTGCTCGTCCTCCTGGTCTTCGGTGCGCGTCGACAGGATGTCGCGGATGCGATCGAGACCCGCGAACGCCTCGACGATCTGCGTCCCGATCGAGGCGATCTGGACGACGGGCGCGGCGGTGAGCCCGGTGAAGAAGATGTACATGATGAAGTCGCCGAGCGTCATGGCGCCCGACAGAATCGAGCGCCCGCCGATGACAATCATCACCACGCCGATGGCGCCGATGATCACGCTGGAGAACGCCGTGATCGCCGACACGCCCGTGATCGACTGCGCGACGTTGCGGAACAGCCGGTGCACCCCCTTCGCGAACACCAGCTCCTCCCGCTTCTCGGCGGTGTAGGTCTTGACGATGCGGATGCCGCTGAGCGACTGGCTGAGGCGCCCCGTCACTTCGGCGTTGATCTGGCCGCGATCGCGGAAGAGCGGCCGCAGGCGCCTGAAGGCGTAGGCCATCGCCGCGCCGAAGACGAGGAGCACCAGCAGCGTGACCGACGTGAGCCGCCAGTTCAGGTAGAAGAGCACGCCGAGCGCCGCCGCCGCGGTCACGAGACTGCCGGTGAGCTGCACCAGGCCCGTGCCCACGAGGTTCCGGATGCCCTCGGCGTCGCTCATGATGCGCGAGATGAGGATACCCGTCTGCGTGACGTCGAAGTAGCCCACGGGCAGGCGCGCGACGTGCGCCTGCACGCGCCGCCGCATGTCGGTGATGGCGCGCTGCGCGGCGACGCCGAGCACCTGCGACAGCGCGAACGAGGTGACCGCCTGCACGAGGGTCGCGGCGCCTGCGATGAGGGCGAGCGTGCCGATCAGATCGACGCGCTTTTTCGCGATGACCTCATCGACCAGGAATTTCGACAGGATCGGGAGCACCAGTCCGGCGCCGCGGCTGACGAGCATCAGCAGCAGACCGGCGGAAAGCCGCCACCGGCGCGCCCACACGAGCTCGCGCGCCTCGCGCCAGGCGGAACTGAGACTGAGGGCGCGTTTCGGTTCTCGGTTCACGGTTCCAGGTTCCCGGTTCTGTTCTCGGTTCGAGGTTCTGGGT
>CAYHSN010000706.1:0-1817 GCA_964359235.1 uncultured Vicinamibacterales bacterium
GAGGAGATCAGCCGCGACATCTCGAACCTGTCCGAGGCGCAGCTGTCGCGCCTGGACGAATCGGGCATCGTCTACATCGGCGCTGAAGTCGAGGCGGGCGACGTGCTCGTTGGAAAGGTCACCCCCAAGGGGGAAACCCAGCTGACGCCGGAAGAAAAGCTGTTGCGCGCGATCTTCGGCGAAAAGGCGTCCGACGTGAAAGACACGTCGCTGCGCGTTCCTTCCGGGATTTCCGGAACGGTCATCGACGTGCAGGTGTTCACGCGCGAGGGCATTGAGCGCGACAAGCGCGCGCAGCAGATCATCGACGAGGAGCTGAAGCGCTACAAGCTCGACCTGGTCGACCAGATGCGCATCGTCGAGGCCGACACGTTCGAACGGATCGAGCGCCTGATCGTGGGCAAGACGGTCAACGGCGGACCGAAGAAGCTGGCCAAGGGCTCGAAGCTGACCAAGACCTACCTCGAGGGGCTCGATCACTACCACTGGTTCGACATCCGTCTGGCCAACGAAGAGGCGGCGGCGCAGCTCGAGGGCCTCAAGGACAGCCTGGCGCAGAAGCGCGTCGATTTCGACGTGGCGTTCGAAGCGAAGAAGAAAAAGCTCACCCAGGGCGATGAGTTGCCCCCGGGGGTGCAGAAGATGGTCAAAGTCTACGTCGCGGTGAAGCGGCGGCTGCAGCCCGGCGACAAAATGGCCGGCCGCCACGGTAACAAGGGTGTCATTTCCAAGATCGTGCCGGTCGAGGACATGCCGTACATGGCCGACGGCACGCCGCTCGACGTGGTGCTGAACCCGTTGGGCGTGCCCTCGCGCATGAACGTGGGGCAGATCCTCGAAACCCACCTCGGCTGGGCGGCCAAGGGTCTGGGCCTGAAAATAGGTCAAATGCTCAAGGCGCAGGCCAAGATCGCCGATTTGCGCAAGTTCCTCAACCGCATCTACAACAGCAGCGGCAAGGCCGAAAACCTGGCCGAGCTGAGCGACGAAGAGGTGGTGCGCCTGGCCTATAACCTGAAAGACGGGGTGCCCTTCGCCACGCCGGTGTTCGACGGCGCGAACGAGGCCGAGATCAAGGACATGCTGGAAATTGCCGGGTTGCCGCGCGACGGCCAGGTGAGGCTCTCCGACGGCCGCACGGGCGAGGTCTTCGACCGTCCGGTGACCGTGGGCTACATGCATGTGCTCAAGCTGCACCATCTGGTCGACGACAAGATGCATGCGCGCTCCACCGGCCCCTACAGCCTGGTGACGCAGCAGCCTCTGGGCGGCAAGGCGCAGTTCGGCGGGCAGCGGTTCGGCGAGATGGAAGTGTGGGCGCTGGAAGCTTACGGCGCCGCGTACACGCTGCAGGAGATGCTGACGGTGAAATCCGACGACATCTCCGGCCGCACCAAGGTGTACGAGAACATCGTCAAGGGCGACCACAAGATCGACGCCGGCATGCCCGAGTCGTTCAACGTGCTGGTGAAGGAGATCAGGTCACTCGGCATCGACATCGATCTGGAACGGTACTGAGGCCCCGGATCGGGGCGGCGGAACGCGGCACCTTCGCGTTCCGGGCCGCGCCGGTCCGCAGCTAATTTTGAATTTGGTTTTTAGGTGCATCACGCCACATTGGAGTGAAAGATGAAAGCACTACTCGATTTGTTCAAGCAGGTTACGCAGGACGAGGAGTTCGACTCGATCAAGATCGGGCTCGCCTCGCCTGAGAAGATCCGCTCCTGGTCCTACGGCGAAGTGAAAAAGCCGGAGACCATCAACTATCGCACCTTCAAGCCGGAGCGTGACGGCCTGTTCTGCGCCAAGATTTTCGG
>CAYHSN010000707.1:0-1802 GCA_964359235.1 uncultured Vicinamibacterales bacterium
CGGTCGCGATGATTTGCGGGTAGCCGAGGAACTGGACGTCGACGTAATCGAGGCCGTGGGAGAGAGAAGGCATTTCAGTAACGAGTAACGAGTAATGAGGAACGAGTAAAGCACAGAGACGCCTGATCTTACTTGATTGGTGGCCCGCTCACGGGTGCCCGAAGCGGGCCCCCGGCCGGCCTTGCTATAGTAAGGGAGATCATGGCCGACGAGCAGCACCAGGGTGGCACGGAAACCGTCGAGCGCACCGAGCGCAAGACGCAGGAGCCCGACCTGTACCGAGTGGTCCTGCTCAACGACGACTACACGACCATGGACTTCGTGGTGCACATCCTCGAAGAAGTGTTTCAGAAGAGCCCGGCCGAGGCGTACCGCGTCATGATGGCCGTCCACACGCAAGGTCGCGGCGTGGCTGGCCATTACCCGCACGAGGTCGCCGAGACCAAGGTCGCCGCCGTGGTCGATTGGGCCCGGGCCTCGGGTTTTCCGCTGCAGGCGACGATGGAGAAGGCGTAGTGTTCAGCGCAGCGCTCGAAATCATCCTGACGATCGCGTATCGCGAGGCGACGAGCCGTCGGCACACCCACCTGACGCTCGAGCACCTGCTGTACGCGCTGGCGCACGATCCCGACGGCGAGCGCATCCTCGGCGCGTGCGGCGCCGACCTGCCTCAGCTGCGGCAGGAGCTCGACGCCTTCCTGCAGCGCTCGGTCGAGCAGTTCCCGCGCGGCCGCCAGCGCGAGCCCGAGCAGACGCTCGCCTTCCGCCGCGTCCTCCAGGCCGCCGTGCTGCACGTGCAGAGCGCCGGCCGGCAGGAGGTGCAGGCGGGCGACGTGCTCGCGGCGATGTTGCAGCAGCCGAAGTCGTACGCGGCGCAGCTTCTCGAATCGCAGGGCATCTCGCGGCTCGACATCCTCAACTTCATTTCGCACGGCATCGCCAAGGTGCCGATGGCGCCGAAGCCCGATGACGAAGAGGAGGGCGACGAGCGCCCGGCGACCGGACCCGCCGGCCGCGAAGGCCCCGCGCCCTCGCGCGATCCGCTCGCCGCGTACGCCGCCAACCTCACCGAGCGGGCGCGGGCGGGCAAGCTCGATCCGCTCATCGGCCGGACCTCCGAGCTGAAGCGCACGCTCGAAGTGCTCTGCCGCCGCCGCAAGAACAACCCGGTGTTCGTGGGCGACGCCGGCGTCGGCAAGACCGCGCTCGCCGAAGGTCTCGCCCAGCGCCTGCTGGACGAGGACGTGCCGGAGATCCTGAAGGGCGCCGAGATCTACTCGCTCGACACCACGGCCCTGCTCGCCGGCACGCGATTTCGCGGCGATTTCGAGGAGCGCTTCAAGGCGGTCATCAACGCGCTCGCGAAGAAGAAGTTGCCGATTCTCTTCATCGACGAGATTCACTCGACGGTCGGCGCGGGCGCCACGACCGGCGGCACGCTCGATCTCGCGACGCTCATCAAACCCGTCCTCTCGGCCGGCGAGCTGCGCGTCGTCGGATCGACGACCTTCGAAGAGTTCAAGCACATCGAGAAGGATCGGGCGCTGGCGCGGCGGCTGCAGAAGATCGCCATCGACGAGCCGAGCATCGAGGAAACCGTCAAGATCCTGCAGGGGCTTCGCGCGCGCTACGCGGAGCACCACCAGGTGCGCTACTCGGACGAGGCCCTGGACGCGGCGGCGAAGCTCGCGGCGCGTCACCTGCGCGACTCCAGGCTGCCCGACAGCGCCATCGACGTGATCGACGAAGCCGGCGCCATGCTGCGTCTGGAACCGGAGGCCGGCGGCCGGGGGCCGGAGGCC
>CAYHSN010000708.1:0-1799 GCA_964359235.1 uncultured Vicinamibacterales bacterium
TCGGCGTCTACTACACGCGCCGCGCGGGCAGGAGCGTCGAGGAGTTCTTCCTGTCGGGCCGCAACCTGCCGTGGTGGCTGGCCGGCACCTCGATGGTCGCCACGACGTTCGCCGCCGACACACCGCTCGCCGTCACCGAGCTCGTCGCCAAGCACGGCATCGCCGGCAACTGGCTGTGGTGGAACATGGCGTTTGGCGGCGTCGCGACGGTGTTCTTCTTCGCGCGCTTCTGGCGCCGCGCCGGCATCCTGACCGACGTCGAGCTCGTCGAGCTGCGCTACGCGGGCAAGCCCGCCGCGTTCCTGCGCGGCTTCCGCGGCCTCTACCTCGGGCTCTTCATCAACTGCGTGATCATGGGCTGGGTCAACCTGGCCATGGCCGCGATCCTCGAGGGCATGCTCGGCGTGCCGCACGACCAGGTGCTCTGGTGGGTCGGCGGCGCGCTGGCACTCACCGCGGTCTACTCGGCGGCGTCCGGACTCTGGGGCGTCGCGGTCACCGACGCCTTCCAGTTCGTGCTGGCCATGGCCGGCACGACCCTGCTCGCCTTCGTCGTGCTGAGGTTGCCGCAGGTCGGCGGCGTGGCCGGCTTGAAGGCCCAACTGCCCGAATGGGCGCTGCGTATGACACCGTCGATCGGCGCGACGCCCGCTGAGGCGGCCGCGGCCGCCGGCGGCGCGCTCGCCCTGAGCGCCGCGGCGTTTTTCGCCTTCGTCGGCATCCAGTGGTGGTCGTCGTGGTACCCAGGGGCCGAGCCGGGCGGCGGCGGCTACGTCGCGCAGCGCATGATGTCGACGAAAGACGAGCGGCATGCGGTCTTCGCGACGCTGTGGTTCACCATCGCGCACTACTGCCTGCGGCCATGGCCGTGGATCCTCACCGGCTTGGCCACGCTCGTGCTGTATCCCGACCTCGGCACGGACGCCAAACGCCTCGGCTACGTGTACGCGATGCGCGACTTCCTGCCCGCCGGCCTGCGGGGGTTGCTCGTCGCGTCGTTCCTCGCGGCGTACATGTCGACGATCGCGACGCAGCTCAACTGGGGCTCGTCGTACGTCATCAACGACGTGTATCGCCGGTTCGTGCGGCCCGGCGCGAGCGAGCGCGAACTGGTGCGGCAGTCGCGGATCGCCACCCTGGTCATCATGGCCATCTCGCTCGGCGTCACCGCGATCCTCGACACCATCTCGGGCGCGTGGACGTTCATCCTCGAGGCCGGCGCGGGCCTCGGTCTCGTGCTCATCCTGCGCTGGTTCTGGTGGCGCGTGAACGCCTGGAGCGAGCTCGCCGCGATGCTCGTCCCGCTCGCCGTCTTCGGGTTCGTCAAGACGAACACGACGATCGCGTTTCCCGAGAGCCTGTACCTGATTGTCACGGTGACCACGGTCGCGTGGCTTGTCGCGACGTACGTGACGCCGCCGGTTCCGACCGACACGCTTGTCGCGTTCTACCGGCGCGTGCGGCCCGGTGGACCGGGATGGACGCCGATCGCGCGTCTGTGCCCGGACGTGAAACCGGACGCCGGCTTCGGCTGGCTCTTCGTCGACTGGATCGCGGGCGTCGCGCTCGTCTACGGGGCGCTCTTCGCGGTGGGCAGCGCAATCTTCGGCGAGTGGACCCGGGCGCTGGTGTTGATCGGAATCGTCGCGGCGTGTGCGACCGTTCTCACGCGCAGCCTGTCTCGAACCGCGCCGTCGTAGCGCCGAACGTCAGATCGGCCTTGTGTGATCCGCCGCGGCACGGCTCGCCTCGCCGCCCGGCGAACACCGCGCAAGGTACGAGAACCAGCCACGAAGGCA
>CAYHSN010000709.1:0-1797 GCA_964359235.1 uncultured Vicinamibacterales bacterium
CCGCCGGAGAACGTTCGTGACGGCGTGTGCCTCCTTCACGGCTCTCCTAGCCCGAAGAGCGGTGCAGCACCGCCAGGGCGAGTGCGACCAGGCCCAGCGTGATGATCAGCCAGCCGACGATCGCTTCGGGCGGCTCGGTGGGCGGAACCATCCTGGTGGCGTCGATTCGCCGATCGCGCGGCTGAAGCCCGGCGCGCCACTCATGCCTGTTCCAGCGTTCCGCGCGACAGCTGCCGCACCGCGTCCACCAGCCGCTCGATCTCCTGGCCGGTGTTGTAGTAGTGCACCGACGCGCGCACCATCGACTGCAGCCCGCGTGCTTCCATGTCGAGCCGCGTGGACGACCGGCCGGTGACGCTCACGTTGATCTGCCGCGCGCGGAGCCGGTCACGCAGGGCCGTCGGGTCCTGCCCCTCCACCGTGAAGGTGACGATGCCGCACTTGTCGCGGCCGAGATCGCGGACCACGACGCCCGGGACGGAGGCGAGGGAGACGCGGAGCTGCGAGGCGAGCTGCGTGACGCGGCCGCGGATCGCGTCGATCCCCCAGCCGAGCGCGTAATCGACGGCGACGCCGAGCCCGATGTAGCCGGCGATGTACTGCTCCCAGTTCTCGAAACGGCGCGCGGTCGGATGGATCTCGAAGCGGTCACGCTCCACCCAGGTCGCCGCGTGCAGGTCGAGCAGCGGCGGCTCGAGCGATGGAATCATCGACTTGCGGACGTACAGGAACCCGGTGCCTCGCGGCCCGCGCAGGAACTTGCGCCCGGTGGCCGACAGCATGTCGCACCCGATCTTCTCGACGTCGAGCGGCCACTGCCCCGCCGTCTGGCACGCGTCGAGCAGGTAGGGCACGCTCGCCGCGCGCGTCAGCCCGCCGACCTCCTCCGCCGGGTTCACGAGGCCGCCGTTGGTCGGGGTGTGCGTGAGGCCGACGAGCGCGACCCGCCCCTTCGCCAGCTCCTTCCGCATCGCGTCGACCGATACCTGACCGTGCTCGTCGTCCGGGACGACCTCGACGATCGCACCGGTGCGCTGCGCGACTTGCAGGTAGGCGATATAGTTGCTGGCGTACTCGGCGTTCGAGGTGAGGATGCGGTCGCCCGCCTTGAACTTCAGCGAGTAGAATGCCATGTCCCAGGCGCGGGTGGCGTTCTCGACGAGCGCAATTTCCTCGGTCGTGCAGTTCAGCAGCCGCCCCAGCGCCTCGTACGTGCGCCGGCGCTCGGGCGCCGCGGCGTCGGCCGCTTCGTAGCCGCCGATCTCCGCCTCCTTCCGCAGGTGCCCCTGCACCGCGTCGAGCACCGGCTGCGGCGGGAGCGACGCGCCGGCGTTGTTGAAGTGGGCCACGCGTTGACAGCCCGGTGTGTCGCGGCGCGCGCGCGCCACGTCGATCGATCCGGCCGGGGCCGCCCCCTGCGCCGGCAGCGGCGCGGCTGCCGCCCCTTCGCGGCCGCCGAACACCGACAGGGCGCCGCCCGCGCTGGCGGCGCCGATGGCCCTGCCGAAGTCGCGACGGGTCATGTCGTGTGTCATGGTTCACCGATCCTAACACGAGGGTGAGGGAGGGTGAGCTACAAGCAAAAGGTGTGGAAATGAGTGAAGGCGGTGTTCGCCCGTGAGTCGATCCAGGTGTGGCTGCAGCGCTTGTTGGAAGAAGAAGTGGACGTGTGGCACGCGGAGTATGAGGCGTGGCGCACGCGGCCCCTCGCGGACCTCGAGCCGGTGTATGTCTGGGTGGATGGCATCTATGTGAAGGCCGGGCTCGAGCGCGAGAAGGCGGCGATGCTGGTCGGCA
>CAYHSN010000710.1:0-1792 GCA_964359235.1 uncultured Vicinamibacterales bacterium
GGATGCCCTCGCGCCCGCGCACGTCGGGCCAGTCCACGACGATCTGCCGGTCGAAGCGCCCGGGCCGGAGCAGCGCCGGGTCGAGCACGTCCGGCCGGTTGGTGGCCGCGATCATGATGACGCCTTCGTTGGAGTCGAAGCCGTCCATCTCGACCAGCAGCTGGTTCAAGGTCTGCTCGCGCTCATCATGCCCACCCCCGAGCCCCGCGCCGCGGTGGCGGCCGACAGCGTCGATCTCGTCGACAAAAACTATGCACGGGGCGTTGCGCTTCGCTTGCTCAAACAAGTCGCGCACGCGGCTGTTGTGGAGCAGTACCGGCTTCTCGCCGCCGAAGAACGCCTCGCTCTCACAGCCGCACAGGTCGTAGGCGTAGCCCTCGAATGGCTTGACGTCGACGCTCTGTACGATCGCGCGCTTGCCCTGTCTTTCGCGGTCGCGCACCAGCCAGTGGCTCGTCTTCCCGATGATGAGATTCCACGCTTCACCCGGCGGCAGTGGCTTCTTCTTGATGATGCGACCACCTTCGAGCGCCATGTGGCGCACGCCCGTCGGGATGCCATGCATGGCACACAGCCAGGTCAGCTCGCGAATGAGCTGGCGACTCACAGACGTGATGCTGAGCTTCCCTTCCTTCGTCACGTAGCCGTCGCCGAGGGCATAGCCGGTGAGGTATGCCTCGAAGCACTCGCGAGGCAGGTCCCAGAGGATCTCCGGCACATGTTTGCCGTGGCTGCCGTCTCCACAGTGTCGCGCGAAGAACCGGCCCAACGGTGCGGAGTGGAAGGTGATCGTCGTGCTGTTGTCGGGCGTGTGCCTGACCTTCGGCTCGACGCCGAACAGACGGCGCGTGAGCTCGATCACTTCGGTGTGCAAGTCGGGCTCGTGACTCCCGAACGTGAACTCGAGGCAACCGTTCTCGCGTCCCTCGGCGGTGTAGAAACCGAGCAGCTTCATGAGCCCCGGCGTGACCTCAACCTGCTCGGGCAGCACGGTATCACTGAGATTCGTTGACAGTGCGCGGGGCTCGTGGCGACCGCGCTGCCAGTTGCTCACGGTCATCTGTGAGACGCCGATTTCCGCGCCGATGGCGGCCTGAGTCATGACGCCCTGCTGCTCCACCGCGAACGCGAACCGCGCCGCCGCGACCTGGTCGCGCTCCTCGACTTCGAGCGCCAGCGGCTGCGCGAGGGCCGCGAACTCGTGCGCCCGTATCGTATGCGGTGTGCCGTAATCCGCGTCGTAGACGCCACGGACCTTGAGCGGCAGCAGAACGAGCGCGTCGCCGGGCTTGAGCGCGCTTGCGGGGACCGCCTTGATGCCATCGCGGGTGCGGATGAACACGCTGTGATCGCCCGTCGTCCGGATCACGCCGCCGAGGTGGCGAATCTCGTGGATCTCCTTCACGCGGTGACGGTAGACGCCACGCACGCCCTTCCAGGCGCTGCCCCTCACGAAGGTCTTCGACGAGCCCTTGAACTTGGAGTCCAGCTCCTCGAACCCCAGCGCCTCCACCCCACGCACCGGGACAACGAACCCCTCTGCATCGCCTTTGTAGCAGCGGTCCACGAATGTGCCGATCTCGACCAGCTCGGTGCGGCCGTCGTGGCGCACGAGCACGGGCGTGTCACCGGTGACGGACGCTCCCACCCCCACGAACATCTCCACGAAGTCCGAGCCGCTCATCGAGAAGAACGGCACGGCGGCCTCGCCGGCGACGGCCTTCGCGAGCAGGGTCTTGCCCGAGCCCGGGGGCCCGAGCAGCAGCGCGCCCTTCGGGATCCTGCCGCCCAG
>CAYHSN010000711.1:0-1779 GCA_964359235.1 uncultured Vicinamibacterales bacterium
CGCGCGCTCAGTCCGACTTCTCGAACTGCCCGGCCCGGCCGGAGTGTTACACTCACCCATTGGCCGCGCCGGTCTGGCGCGCCACGCTCGCGATGATTCCGGTCAAGCAGGTCTCCGCGCCCGTCCTCGCGTCGATCCTCCGGCGGCAGCCGCTCTCGCCCGCCAAGGTGACCTTCGCGTGGCACACCGCGGCCGGCGCGGCGCTCGCGCGCGCGGCCGAAGCGGAGTTGCGGCCGGACGGGACGCTCGAGCTTCGCGCGGCGAGCCTGCCGTGGGCGCGTGAGATCGAGCGCTCGCGCGAATTGCTGCTCGGCCGCGTGCGTCTGCTGCTCGGCGACGATGTGGTGGCCACGATCGTCGTCCGCTCGGCGTAGGTCTTCCTGAGGTTCTCATATGCGTGAATCCGTCATCGTCAGCGCCGTGCGCACGCCAACCGGCAAGTTCCTCGGCGCGCTCAAAGGCTTCACCGCGCCGGAACTCGGCGCGATGGCCGTGCGCGAAGCCGTCCGGCGCGCCGGGATCGATCCGGCGTTGGTGGACGAATGCGTCATGGGCAACGTCGTCTCGGCCGGCGTCGGCCAGGCGCCGGCCAGGCAGGCCGCGCTCAAGGGCGGCCTCTCCGACTCGGTCGCCGCGCTCACGATCAACAAGGTCTGCGGATCGGGACTCAAGGCCGTGATGCTGGCGGCGCAGGGCATCGCCACCGGCGACATCGACATCGCGGTCGCCGGCGGGATGGAGTCGATGAGCAACTGTCCGTACTATCTGCCGCGCGTGCGCGAGGGTCTGCGCATGGGCGATGGCCGCGTGGTCGACGCCATGATCCTCGACGGCCTGTGGTGTGCCTTCGACAACTGCCACATGGGCATCACGGGCGAGCACGTCGCCGAGAAGTACGGCGTCACGCGCGCCGAACAGGACCAGTACGCGGTCAGGAGTCACGAGAAGGCCGCGCGCGCCACGCGTGAAGGGTGGTTCAAGGACGAGATGCTGCCCGTCTCGATGCCCCAGAAGAAGGGCGATCCGATCGTCGTCGATCGCGACGAGCCGATCCGCGAGGACACAACGGTGGAAGCGCTCGGCAAGCTCAAGCCCGCGTTCAAAGCCGACGGCACCGTGACCGCCGGCAACGCGCCGGGCGTGAACGACGCTGCGGCCGCGCTCGTCGTCATGGCGGCGGAGCGCGCGAAGGCACTCGGCGTCGCGCCGATGGCGCGAATCGTCGGACAAGCCACGGGCGGTCTCGCGCCCAAGTGGGTCATGATGACGCCGGTCGAAGCCGTGCGAAGACTCCTCGCGAAGACCGGCTGGACGATCGGCGATGTAGATCTGGTCGAGCTGAACGAGGCATTCTCGGTGCAGGGTGTCGCCGTGATCCGGGAACTTGGCCTCGACCCGGAGCGTGTGAACGTCCATGGCGGCGCCGTCGCGCTCGGCCATCCGATCGGCGCCTCCGGCGCGCGCATTCTCACGACGCTCCTCTACGCGATGAAGCGTCGAAACGCGAAGCGCGGCATCGCGACGCTGTGTCTCGGCGGAGGCAACGGCGTCGCGCTGGCGGTTGAACAGATCTAGAGAGCTCTAGCCACGAAGGCACGAAGACACGAAGCGTGAACCACAGCGTGACGTCAGCCACGAAGCTTCTTCGTACCTTCGTGTCTTCGTGGCCCTCGTCGTCGGAGACACCCATGTCAACAACAGGAATTCAGAGGGTAGGCGTGATTGGCGCCGGGACCATGGGCAACGGCATCGCGCAGGTGTTCGCGCAGGCGGGGTTCA
>CAYHSN010000712.1:0-1777 GCA_964359235.1 uncultured Vicinamibacterales bacterium
ACCGGAGCGACAACGCGTGGCTCGCCGCCCAACCCCTTCGATCGCCTTATCCGCTCCCCAGGAACCTGGGAGGCCTCCCGTTTCCGTCGTCAACGTCCGCGTCGGCTCAGCGGTGATCCGAGCCTGGCCGTCGCGCGCATCCGAGGGGGCGCGTGGCGGAGCGAATTCCCCCTCGGGATGACGGTACTGGGCGCCGAGGAACAACCCGAAGGCGTCCGGGATGAACGTGAGGAGTCGGAGCGCCTCGTAGTACCGGCGAAGGCGGGGAACCTGCTCGAAGGGACCCGCTGGAGGGAAGGGGGCGCCCAGGCCCATGCGCGTCGGTCGAGTCCGTCGCGTCCGAGCCGTCCACGGAGTCCGTGCCATCCGTGCTCTCCGAAGCGGGTGAGGCGGCGGCGCCGGCGAAACATCTCCTGACGACGCTTTCCGCCTGGCCGACGAGCGAGGAGCCTTCGCACCATGCGTGATGCTCGGGAGCGCCTGGTCTACGACGTCGTCAGAGCGAGTGCATGCCGTACGGCAGGGGCAACGGTGACGGCGATCATAGACGGTCACCTGAACTAAAGTGGTGTCCACTCTATCGTCAGAGGTACGCACGCCCCGTGCTCCAGATCGCAGAGGGCACCCACCGGACACTGGTCGTCCGCCTCACACACACCCGTGCAGTAGCCAAACTCTTCAAAGCCGTGAGCGTAACACTTTCCACCGCCGCACTCCGACGATTCACTGACCACTTCCAGCGTTGTCATCTCCACTAAGCAGGGTGACCAGAAATCCGCCATCTCCGGGGGCGGAATCGTCCGACATCCCCCATTCACGCATCCGCGGTAGAGCGTTTCAACCGAACCGGCCGTCGCGCGAACGACAGCCATCGGCCACCTGCACTGGTAGTCCATGCCACAGTGCTCTCCGAGCAACGGGCCGAGGTACTCGATATCCTCTGCACACGAGCCAGGCCCGTACGGGTCCGTTCGAATGTAGTCAGAACAACCGTCGCGACAGGAACGGACACTCGCTGGACAGCGCGTGTCCAGACCGTGGCTGCAGTCGAATGCATAATCGACCGGAGTGTGCGCAACACCTGATACGCAAAACGACGGCCAATGACTACAGTCAGTGTGGCATTCCTCCGAAGCGATATCCCCCGGAGACCCGCCTTCCGGCATTTCTGGCGCGCTGGTCGAGCCGCCCTCGTCCTCCCCGCTTTCCTCGCCGCGGGACTCGCTGTTGGGAACGTCGATTGCATTCGCTGCGAGATCGTGGCCAGGACGACCAGCCTCAGGTCGGTCGTAAGAACATCCAAATACAACGAGGCCAACGAACGTCATGCAGCGAAGCCGTTTCAGGCCGGTCACTCCCATATATCCTGACCTTCTTCGAAGTTCAACGGAGGAGCCGGAATGACCGGTACATTGGCCAGAACCTGGACGGGATCATCCGGGGTTCCCTCCGCCCGATTCCGGCGTTGGCCGCCCTCGCTGCTTAGCCGCGCCACTATCCCGTTCCTTGACGCGACAACGTAGCAGAACGAGCACGTGTCGTACGCGAATGAACTCTCCCTGGGAGGGCGGGCAACACTCAGGCCGGCGCTGAAGGCGAAACCAACTTCATCTGAGAGCGCCACCCGATGTTCGGCGATCAGGAAGTGGTCCGCTGGGCGATAGTTGACGATTTCGGGCCAGGGTTTCTCGGCCACATCGGCCGCGATCGCCGCTTCGCTGCCCGCGGGCGTCCAACCCGGCTGGGAGGTTCGTCTCGAGTCGACGAGCAGGGCGCC
>CAYHSN010000713.1:0-1775 GCA_964359235.1 uncultured Vicinamibacterales bacterium
CAGCAGCGCCGGAATGCGCATGACCAGCGCGCCGGAGATCTTGCTGCCGAAGCCTCCGCCCGTGTACTCGCTGATGAACACGACGTCTGCCGGGTCGATCCCCACCCAGTTGGCGAGCGCGGGCACGGTTCGCGCGGTGCTCTGCGTCGACCCGTAGAGATAGAGCTTGCCGTTCTGCCAGTACGCCAGGGCGCTGCGCGGCTCGAGCGCGTGATGCGACAGTGACTGATGAACGACGGTCTCGTCGAGCGTCAACGCGGCTTCCGCGAAGCCGGCGTCGACGTCGCCGAGCGACCACTTGTCCGGTGCCTCTCCCATCGGGAGGCGTCCCTCGGCGGCCTCGGCGAACTCCTGCGCCGTCCACTTGATGGTGCCGATCGTGGGCCCCTTCTCGCCCGGGACGAACGTGTTGCCGTCGAGTCGCGCGTTGGGGCTGCCGGGCCGCAGGCTGTCGAGCGGGTCCAACACGAACGGCAGCGGCTCGAACTCGATCGCGATCCGCTCGATCGCCTCGGCCGCCGTCGTCTCGTCGGCCGCCGCGACGGCGAGGATCGGCTCGCCGGCGTACAACGGCTCGTTGGTGAGGCCAACCTCCGCGCCCGCCTGGCCTCCGGGCGGACCGCCAGGACCACCCTGAGGCGCCGGCAGGTCGTCGGCCGTCAGGATGCCGGCCACGCCCGCGAGCGCAAGCGCCGCGCTCGTGTCGAGGCTCTTGACTCGCGCGTGCGGCATCGGGCTCAGGAGCAGCTTGGCGAAGAGCATCCCGTCGGCGCGGAAGTCCTCCGCGTACTTCGCCCGGCCCGTGACCTTCGCCACGATGTCCGGTGTGGTGTAGTTCTGCCCGATCAGTTTCTGGTCGCTCACGTCAGCTCACCTCGCACGTACTGGGCCGCGCGCATGAACGCGGTGAGAATCTTGTCGTAATCGCCGCACCGGCAGACGTTGCCCGAGAGCGCTTCGGCCAGCTCGGCGCGCGTCGGGTTCGGTCTGGTCTTGAGGAACGCCGCGGCGGTCAGGATCATCCCGGGCGTGCAGAACCCGCACTGGAACCCCTGCTCGTCCACGACCCCCTGCTGGACCGGGTGCAGGCGCCCGTCGGGACGCGCCAGCCCTTCGATCGTCACGACCTCGCGGCCGCGCACGCTGTGCGTGAGGATCGAGCAGGCATAGTGCGGCACGCCGTCGATGAGCACCGTGCAGGTCCCGCACTCGCCGCGGTCGCAGCCGATCTTCGTGCCCGTCAGGCCGAGCTTGTAGCGCAGCGTCATGACGAGCGTTTCCTGCCTCAGCACGTCCACGCGGCGGAGCTGGCCGTTCACGCGCAGCGTGACGAGCCGTTCGACCGCGCCCGCCGGCTGCCCAAGCAGCGTGGCCGCGTTGCGAAAGAGATAGGCGGCCGACGACACGGTCGCGCCCGCGGCGATGACGCCCTTGATGAAGCTTCGCCGCGACAGTCCGCGCCGCGGATCGTCCGAGTGCTCGTGCGATGTCATGCGCGGTCACCCCTGATGTACAGCCGAGCCGACGCTGAGATTGATGGCGAGCGCCGCCGGCACCATCCACCAGCGGCTGAAGTCAGGACGCGCCGTGATCCGCTCTTTCGAGAGGAGCCCCTTCATCGTGCCGGGACCTCCGTGAATGCCAGGCCGTGAGCACGGACCCAGACGAACCGAAATCCCGAAGGGCTGACCGGACGCGCACACCGATGTGCGCGCCCGAAGAACGGTTGGCGCTGATCTTTCGAACGAGGACGGGAGCCGGGTCCAGTCCTTCGC
>CAYHSN010000714.1:0-1768 GCA_964359235.1 uncultured Vicinamibacterales bacterium
GCCACTTTGCAGCCGGCTTCGACCACGCCCGTTGACGTGCACAGCCCCTGTGCGTGGAACCCGGCGTAGCGCATCCGGCCTCGGTTGGTCCGCACGTACTGGACGCACTTGCGCGCTTCGTCCACGGTGTCGGCATGCACCGCCAGCGCGCGCAGCACCGCGTCGATGTCGCCCGCATCCAGCTCGTCGTGCCGCTGCCTGGCCCACTGCCGGCCCAGGTCGTTGGCCACTCCGTAGATGGCCTTGGCGACGTCCGAGAGATGCGGCTTCGCGTGGAACAAGTCCACGATCTGGGTGGCCCCGGGGAACTGTTCGTCGGCCAGATTCCAGATCCACGGTGCGCCGTCGCCCAACACCACGCGCCGCTCGGCGCGCTCGAAGCCGCGACGGGTCGCCTCGCGAACCACGCGCTCGGCAAACGCCGACGGCTGCTCGTCGGTGTCCCGTTGCGCCGCGCTCTCGATGGCCGCCGAGTAGCTCACCGAGCCCGCATCGCGCACCGGCGTGCCCTCCGCGTCGCGTCCCTCGGCGCTCCAGACCGTGCACAGCTTGACCTCGCGCGTTTTGGACGAGCCGTCGGGCTGCTTGCCCGCGCGCCCCGCCAGCTCCGACGCGCGCATCGGCACGCCCGTGCCGTCCATGCCGAGGTACAGCGTCGGCGCCACCGGCGCGTCGGTCGGTGGCGGCTCGACCACGCGCCGCTCGTCCTGGGCGATCTCGCGCCCGAGCGCTTCGGCTGCGCGCTCGACGTGTTTGGTGGGCACGTCCACACCGGCCAGCTCGTGCAAGAGCTCGTGGCCCTCCTCGAAGCTGACCATCGCGCCCACCAGCCCCACCATGCGCAGCACGCCGGGCGACAACGACGAGCCCTCCAGGCCCAGCGCGCGATCGCGCGGACAGCCGCCCGTCTGGCACGTCGGGCAGTGGTAGTAGGCGCGCTCCAGGGTCAGCTCGCCCAGTACGCTCTGGAACGTCTTGGCACGGCGACCGACGTAGCGCGCCGGCTGCCCGCACGCGCACGGCCGGCTCGGTCCCGTGTCGTCGGACGTGTCGGCGTTGATCCGCTGCTCGACCGCGCAGGCCGCCACGCGCAGCGCTTCGCGGCGCGCAGCGGTCTCCAGGGCCTCGAAGTCCCAGTCCTCGACCGCGCCGGTACCTACGAGCGCGTCGATCTCGGCGACGACCTCGGCCATGAACGCCGCTTGGAGCCCCCTTTTTTGGCCGCCTCGGGCGAGGCCGCCTCGGGCGCGTCGAGTTGAGCGTCGGCCCACTGCTCGCAGGCCCGCCAATATGCCTCGATGTGCTTGCGGAACTGTTGGCCGGTCTCGGCTTGCCGACGCGCCAACCCCGCTTGTTCGCTGGTCAGATACCGCGACCGTGTCGTGCCACCCTCCGCGCGAGTCAGGCTGTAGTACGGCCCGTGCCGAGCGTGGAGATTCTCCTGGCACCGGCACGCGCGCTGACCGCACTTCATGTACCGCTCCGACACTGACCCGCGGCGCATCGGTTTCGGATCGGCCAGGCGCGCCGCCAGTTCACCTACGGCTCCCGGAATGCGTTCGGTTGAGGGCATCGTTTCCTCCTACGGCCATTATAGCCGTAGGACCCGCCCTCGCAACTCCTCGCCATTTGGCCAGGTCACTTTGCTGACGTGCGCCCGGCGCGCGGGCGCGCGGGCTGTTTGCAAATCCGTCTGAGATCGAGTATTATGGGGGCTTCTTGGAAGTTCTGCCTTCCGCCTTGTCCCGCGTCGAGAGCCGACCGAGCC
>CAYHSN010000715.1:0-1763 GCA_964359235.1 uncultured Vicinamibacterales bacterium
CTATCAGCACCTGATCATCTCCCGCCTGGCGCTCCAGGATCCGCGCTGGCTGCTCCATGTCTGGGGGCGGCCGCTCATGACGCTGGCCTACATCCCCGCCTCGGTGGCGGGGGAATGGCTGGCGCGCGCGACGAGCCTCGGGTTCCTCTTTTCGACGGCCGCGCTCTGCGCGCTCATCGCGCGCAGGCGCGGGGCGCCGCTGCCGCTCGCTGCGGCGCTGTTCCTCATGGCCCAGCCGCTCGCCGCCCGGCTCGGGTACTCCGCGCTGCCCGGAACAGTCTTCTCGTTCGTCCTGGCTTCGGCCTTCTGGCTGCGAAGTGTCCAGCGGCCCGCCGCAGCGGCTTGGGTGGCATCGCTGCTGCCGCTGGCCCGCGTGGAGGGCGTTGTCGTCGTGACGGTGTGGGCGCTGTTTATGATCAAGGAACGGGCATTCCGCAACTGCCTGCTCCTTGCGGCCGGCACCGTCGCCTGGGCGCTCGCCGCGGCGTTGGTGTCTGGAGACGCGCTCTGGCTCTGGCACCATAACCCCTACGGCCTTCTCGGCTCGGCGTATCCTGCAGCCGGATGGGGCTATCTGTTCGTCGCCCTTCCGCTGGCGGTCGGCCCGGTGATCGCCGGTCTCGCGCTGACCTCATTCCTCCGATCGTCGTCCCTGGATCCGCTCGTCGGACCCTCGGGAATCGCACTGGCGGCCTTCTACGCCTTCGCCTGGGGCATGCCGGCGTTCCAGAGCTTTCGCAATCCCGTGTACCTCGTGTCCATCAGCGTGCCGATCGCGCTCGCGGCCCACGCATGCCTGGTCGAGGCGCTGACGCTCCGTACCGATGTGCGTCGGTGGGGCGCCGTGGTGGCCGGCGCCGCGGCCGTCGCGTCGATCGTGTTGGGCGGCGCCGCGTCCGTCGTTGGCCTGGCGCTCGCCCTGACCGTGATCGTGGCGCTGATCCAGCAGCGCGTTCGCCCGATGTCCCGGGTGAGTGGGGGCCTGACGAAGCTCCTCTGCGTCGGAGCTGTCGCCGCCGCGCTCTGGATGACTCGACCGCTCGCGCTCGACCCGATTGCTTCGCTCTCGCGTGCGGCCGCGACGGAACTTGGCGAGAAGCGTGCCTCGGTCGTGTTCTGGGGTGATCCCGCGTTCGGCTGGTTTGCCGGACGACTTCCGGACGCTCAGTGGGGGCAGCCGCCTCCGCTGAGCTGGGGTGATCTCAGCTCGGTGAGGCCGGGAGGCCTCGTCGTCTGGGACTCGCAGTTCGGCCCGAACGAATTGGCGACGACTGAGGACGACCTGAGGCGCCGCGGCTTCCGGCCCGTCTGGCGCGCGACTGAGAAGTGGGCGCGCGTCAGCGTCTGGGCCCGGGACTGAACCGGGCGGACGTCACGCGTGTCGCACTTTTCCGTGCGCCGGCGACGGGCAACAGGTCGTCCTCGCGATCAGGCGATCCGGCGGCCCTGGATGACCCTGATCAGCATCACGGCGATGGCCACCACCAGCAGGAGGTGGATGAACCCACCGAGCGTGTAGGAACTGACGAGTCCCAGGAACCACAAGACGAGCAGAATCAGAAAGAGTGTCCTCAACCGCGAGTTCGAGCGTGAGGCGGATCTGCTCGGCTACGAGTACATCATGCGCGAAGCGCAGATGCTCCGGGTGCAGAACCCGGTGCGCGACACGCGCGCGTTCGAGCAGATGCAGGCGCGGCTGAGCCAGATGGCGCCGGCGCCGACGACCGAAGAGGCGACGCGCAGCGGGGCGGGTCGCGGCACCT
>CAYHSN010000716.1:0-1762 GCA_964359235.1 uncultured Vicinamibacterales bacterium
GCTCGCCGGGTGGCACTCCAGAGCCCGTAGTACCGCACCTTCGTGCACCGGCGAGGCAGCACGTGCTGCAGGAAGCGGCGGAGAAACTCGACGCCCGAGAGCGTGGCGCGCCGGATCGCCTGGGTCCGGTGATCACGATACCGAAAGGTGACCTGGTCGTCGTCGATCTGCTCGAGCCGACTGTTCGTGATCGCGACGCGGAAGAGATAGCGTGCCAGGTAGTCGAGGACGCGCGCGCCATCGCCGGCGGGTTGCGCGTGCACGACCCACGGCGTGGTCCACACCTCCGGTGACACCTGCGTGAGGAGTCCGGCGTGTGTGAGGGCGGCGCACATCTTGGCGCGCACGATCACCGACAACGCGCGGACGGGCACGAGGAACGCCGGATGCTTCGGAGCGATCCACTGCGTCCGATCGGCGGAGAGCCCGCCCGCGGTGACGATGAGATGGACGTGCGGGTGATACAGCAGGGCGCGCGTCCACGTGTGGAGGACCGCGATGCCGCCGAGTGGGGCGCCGACGAATTGGGGGTCGGCCGCGAGCGCCTGGAGCGCCGCCGCCGCACACCGCATCAGCGCCCCATAGACGACGGCCTGGTGGCCGAAGGCCAGGGGGCGCAACGCGGCGGGCAGGGTGACGGTGATCAGATAGTGCGGACAGGGCAACAGCCGCGCGCGGTGCCGCGCGAGCCAGCGCGCGGTCTGGTCCCCGCCACACTTTGGACAGTGGCGATTCCGGCAGGAGTGATACCGATAGACCTCGCGGCCGCACGCGGTGCACTGCGTGAGCTGGCCGCCACAGGCCGCCGTCCGACACGCCACGAGATCGCGCAACGCGCGCGCCTGGCTCGGGAGCAGCCGAGTCCCGAGGTACGCACGCACCGCGGCCCCGTGGCGGCGGATGATGTCCGCCACCTCCAGCATGACGCCCTCGGGCGATCAGCAGAGGCCGTCGACGAGGTGGGTGAGCGGATCGGTGAGGGTGGCGCGGACCTCCTGGGTCAGGTGGGTGTAGATCTGCGTCGTGCGGGCGCTGCCATGCCCGAGGATCTCCTGAATGATCCGCAGGTTCACGCCAGCTTCCAGTAAATGGGTCGCGAACGAATGCCTCAGGGTGTGGATCGACGCGCGCTTGGGCACACCCGCGGCCTGCCGCGCCCGGACGAACGCACTTTGCAGACTGCTGCGGGTGACGGGCCCTGGGGTGACGGGCGTCCCCGCGCGCCGGCCGCGCCGCGGCGGCGCGAGAAAGAGCCAGACGGGCGAGCGGTGCGTCCGCCAGTGCGCGCGCAACAAGGCCAGCGTCGGCGCCGCCAGCGGGACGTAACGGTCCTTGTGGCCCTTCCCGTGAATATGCAGATGGAGGCGTGCTCCGTCCACCTGCGTGACCTGCAGCCGCGCGCCTTCCAGCAACCGCAGTCCGCCGGCATAGATCGTCGTCAGGCAGGCGCGGTAGATCGGACTGCGCACCGCGTGCAAGATGCGTCGCACCTCGTCGCGGCTCAACACCACGGGCAGTTTCTTCTCCCGTCGGGGACGGACGAAGCGAAGCGTCGTCCACGGCTGTTTCAGCGTCTGCTCGTAGAAGAACCGGAGGCCGCACAGCGCGATGGTCGCGGTGGCGCGGGCCACCTTCTTGTCGTTCGCCAGGTACAGGAAATACTGGCGCAGTTGCTCCTCGGTGAGGCGATCCGGACGGGTGTGAAAATGCTCGGCGAATTGGCGGACGGCGGCGACGTAGCACTCCTGGGTCCTTGCGGACA
>CAYHSN010000717.1:0-1760 GCA_964359235.1 uncultured Vicinamibacterales bacterium
ACAGCGCCTCGGGCGTCTGGCCCTCGAGGTTGGTGCGCAGCACAGAGGCGCCTTCGCGCGCCCAGTCGCGCCCCGCGTCTCCAGGCGCCGGAGCGCGTCTTCGAGGCGGGTCGGTCTGCACGACATCGCACATCGATGGACGCCGGATTGATAGGAAAGGACTTCCACCGATGAACGACCCGAACACTCCCTCAATCGCCGTTTCCGTGACGAAGATCGGCTAGCACCCTGCACCTTGCACCCAGCACTTGCCCCGACCCGCGATGTTGGGAGTAAGATACGGTTCTCTTGGTCGTCCTAGCGGTCTACCACCAGCCAGTCGAGGAGGAAGGCATGCGCAAGACCCGCCTGATTTCGCTCGTGGCGATCACCCTGGCGCTCGCCCTGACCGGGGGGTCGAGCCTGGTCGCACAGCAGGCGCAGCGGCCGGCGCAGGCGCCGGCCGCACAGGCGCCGCGCGGCGAGAGCCTGATCCCGGCACCCAACCGCGGCCCCGGTGAAGGGTTCGGTCCCTTCAAGACGATGGTCATCCGGGGCGCCATCCTGATTGACGGCACCGGCGCGCCGCCGGTCGGTCCTGTCGACATCGTGGTCGAGAACAACCGCATCGCGGCGATTCGCGGCGCCGGAACACCGGGCCTGCCGCTCCGGCCGAACCGTCCGCCCGAGAAGCCCGACTACGAGATCGACGCCACCGGCATGTACGTGCTGCCGGGGTTCGTCGATCTGCACGTCCACGCCGGGGGCGCGCCGAAGAATCCCGACGCGGAGTACCCCTTCAAGCTGTGGCTCGCGTCGGGCGTGACCACGGTGCGCGGCGTGTCGCTCGCCTCGCATGCGTTCACGGTGAAGGAGAAGGAGCGGAGCGCGAAGAACGAGATCGTCGCGCCGCGCATCTTCCACTACCAGGGTCCGGGCAGCGGCTGGGACCAGGGCCGCGTCGACACGCCCGAGGCCGCGCGCGCGTACGTCCGCTGGGCGGCGCAGAACGGCGTCGACGGTCTGAAGCTGGGCGCAGGCCGTCCTGAGATCATGGCGGCGCTACTCGACGAAGCGAAGAAGCTCGGCCTCGGCTCAACCGCGCACCTCGGCCAGACCGGCGTCGCGCAGATGAACGCCATCAAGGCGGCGCGACTCGGTCTCGGCACCGTGACCCACTTCTACGGGCACCTCGAGTCGCTGCTCAAGGACTACGTCGTCCAGCCGTGGCCGGTCGATCAGATTAACGACAACGAATACCAGCGCTTCGGCCAGGTCGCGCGCTTGTGGGACAAGATCCATCCGCCGGGCGGCCCCGAGTGGAAGGCGTACCTCGAGGAGCATGTGAAGCTCGGCACCACGTTCGACCCGACCATGACGATCTACTCGGCGGGTCGCGACCTCATGCGGATGCGCAACGCCGACTGGCACGCGAAGTACACGCTGCCGTCGCTCATGGATTTCTACGCGCCGAGCCGCAGCAACCACGGCGCCTACTGGTACAACTGGACGACGCTCGACGAGATCGAGTGGAAGAACTTCTACAGGGTCTGGATGCAGCTCATGAACGACTACAAGAAGATGGGCGGCCGGGTGACGACCGGGTCGGACTCGGGGTTCATCTACCAGACCTACGGCTTCGGTTACACGCTGGAGCTCGAGATGTTGCAGGAGGCCGGCTTCCATCCGCTCGAGGTCATTCAGTCGGCGACGATGAACGGCGCCATGACGCTGCACGAGCCGAAGGGGAAGCCGATTGACTTCGGCGTCGTGCGCGCGGG
>CAYHSN010000718.1:0-1753 GCA_964359235.1 uncultured Vicinamibacterales bacterium
CATCGGACCAGGCCCCAAGCCTCGAGCCCGAATGAGAATCGCCACCTGGAACGTCAACGGCATTCGCGCCCGGCAGGCGCAGGTGCTCGAGTGGCTCGCGCGCGAGCGGCCCGACGTCGTCTGCCTGCAGGAGCTGAAGGCGACGCCCGAGCAGATTCAGTCGGCGCTGTGGGAGTCCGAAGGGTACTGGTGCTACTGGCACGGCGCGAGGGCGTACTCGGGTGTCGGGCTGCTCGTGCGCCGGGAGTTCGCGCTCGATCGCCCCGCGTTCACCCACCCGGAGTTCGACTTCGAGAGTCGCATCGTCGCGGCGGAGATCGGCGGCGTGACCGTCGCGTCGGTGTACGTGCCGAACGGCGGCAAGGACTTCGACGCGAAGGTGCGCTTTCTGCAGGCGATGGACGAGTACGCGGCCGGGTTTCAGCGATCGGGTGCGCCGCTCGTCGTCTGCGGCGATCTGAACGTGACGCGCGCCGACATCGACGTGCACCCGAAGGAACGCAAGCCGGGTGCGATCGGTCAGCGCCCGGACGAGCGCGCGCTCATCGAGGGGATCCTCGCGCGCGGACTCGTGGACGTCGCCCGCGCGCTCCATCCGGACGACGATCAGATGTTCACGTGGTGGGCGCCGTGGCGCAACCTGCGCCAGCGCAACATCGGGTGGCGCATCGACTACGTCCTGGCGAGCGAGTCAGTCGCGCGCCAGGCGCGGTCGTGTGTGGTGCAGCGGGAGGCCGGGACGAGCGATCACGCGCCGGTGGTGGCGCGCTTCGCGAGTTGAGGCCTCAGAGAGTCGACCGCAGAGGGCACAGAGAGGTTGACCACAGAGATCGCAGAGCTCGCGCGCACGGGCCGTGTCACCTTGCTCTGCCACTGTGCGGAGGACGAGCGGCAGTGTCACCGGCATCTGCTGCGCGAGCTGATTCTCAGCGACCGCGTCTAAGACTCGATCAGCACGCCGAACAAGGGGCTGGAGGCGACGGCCTACAGCCGCGCCTCAGCCCCGCCGTTAGGCCCACAGTAGCGGGATCGAACGCATGAACCGCCAACGCCCATGAACTTCACGCTCTACTACCGCGGCGGCCTGAAGGCAAACGGTGGAACTACGGAGAAGCACGCTCTTCGGAAGCACTTCCATCTCCAACTGAAGCAGCTCTGGCAGCAGCCTCCCCTGACCTACTTCGATTCATTCTACGCTTCTGGGGGTGGGCATGCGGGCTCGATTGCCCACCAGATCGGTGCCTTTCGCTTCGTCCCACTTGTCTGCACCGGCTTGCACCTCGTGGCGCGTCTTGAGATAACCCTGCTCCGACCGGAGCCGGCGGGCTCGCTGGTTGTATCGGGTGGCGACATCGACAACCGCGTGAAGACTCTGCTTGATTCACTCAAGATCCCAGACCCGAACGCTCTCCCGCGAGATGCGAACCCGGAGGCCGGCGAGGACCCCTTCTTCTGTCTTCTTGAGGACGACTCTCTCGTTACAGAGCTTGAGGTCCGGACCCGCCAACTCTTGGAGCCCGGCACCTCCCGGGGGGAGGTCGTGGTACTGCTCGAAGTCCACACGGACAAGACCGAAACGCTCATGGAAGGAATGGAGTTGCCGTAACCCAGCGCAGCCTAACGAGTTAAGGATTCTTGTCGCGCGCGCGCCGCGACAAAATCCTGGGTTGGACTAAATCCGTGGCACCGCGGTTGCTATTGGAGTTTCAACGAGCGTGGGCGTGTCGTGAGAAGGCGCGGCGCGAGCGGTTCG
>CAYHSN010000719.1:0-1751 GCA_964359235.1 uncultured Vicinamibacterales bacterium
CGTCGCTCGCGGGGACCCCTGCGCCCCGCTCCGCTCCGCGCACTGTCGTTACTCACCCGTGGCGGGGGCCCCTGCATCCCGCCACGCGCGTCGCGTGTGGGCAACCCCTACGTTCCACCCAGTTCACGCCGCCGCGAGTCCGCCACGACGCGCCACATCGCTTCGACCAGCGCGCGCACGCCGTCGCCGGTGACCGCCGAGATGGGATAGAGCGCGATGTCTGCCGCCTCCAGGCGCTCGCGCAGGCGCGCCAGGCGATCGGGATCGTCGAGCGCGTCGATCTTGTTCGCGGCCGCCAGACGCGGCTTGCCGGCGAATACGGAACTGGCGCCCCCCTCGTGCGACGTGACACCCGCGAACAGTTCCAGCTCGTGCTGAATCACCTCGAAGTCCCGCACGGCATCGCGTCCCGATGCGGACGAGACGTCGATGACGTGCACGAGCACTTTCGTGCGTTCGAGATGGCTCAGGAAGCGCGTGCCCAGACCGTGGCCCTCGTGCGCGCCCTCGATCAATCCGGGCACGTCGGCGACGACGAAGCTGCGGTCCTCGTCGAGGCTGACGACACCGAGGTTGGGCGTGAGCGTGGTGAACGGGTAGTCGGCGATCTTCGGGCGCGCCGCCGAGACGCGCGCGATGAGCGTCGATTTGCCGGCGTTCGGAAAGCCCACGAGGCCGACGTCGGCGATGAGCTTCAGATGCAGGCGGATCGGCTTGGTTTCGCCCGCCTCTCCGGGCTCGACGCGGCGCGGCGCGCGATTGGTGGAACTGACGAATCGGGCGTTGCCGCGTCCGCCACGTCCGCCGCGCGCCACGAGCACGCGCTGGCCGAGCGCCAGAAGGTCGGCGACCGGCTGCAGCGTGCCTGTGTCGGTCGCGTGTTCATAGAGGACCGTTCCCACCGGCACCGCGAGCTCGAGATCGCGGCCGTTCGGGCCCGTGCAGTTGGAGCCTTCGCCGTGCCCCCCGCGCGGCGCGCGGAACTCGGGGTGGAACCGGTAATTGACGAGGGTGTTGACGTGCGGGCTGGCGACCAGATACACGGACCCGCCACGGCCGCCGTCACCGCCGTCGGGGCCGCCGCGCGGCACGAACTTCTCCCGGCGGAAGCTCAGGCAGCCGCGGCCGCCGTCACCGGCCGCGACCAGGATGTCGACTTCGTCGACGAACAATGTCAGCAGCGAGCCGCCCTTCGTCCAGTAGCGTGGCGCGCTCCGGGGCGGCTGTCAAGACGGGTGGACTACAGACGGGTGGACGACAGGCCGCTCGACGGGGACGATCGAGATGTACCGCCCGCGTGCGCCGTGATCCTCGAACCGTACGCGGCCCGCGATCTTCGCAAACAGCGTGTCGTCCTTGCCCAGACCGACGTTCAGGCCCGGACGGAACCTGCGTCCGCGCTGCCGCACGAGGATCGACCCGCCGGTCACGAGGTTGCCGTCGTGGCGCTTGACGCCCAGCCGCTGCGAATTGCTGTCGCGCCCGTTGCGGGAACTGCCCTGACCTTTCTTGTGTGCCATGACAAGCTCTCAGCTATCAGCTATCAGCTATCAGCTATCAGCTATCAGCTATCAGTTGTTAGTCGTCAGTCGTCAGTCGTCAGTCGTCAGTGTCTGGAGTCACCCCGATCGCTACGCAATGATCTCTTTCACTGTGACCCGGGTCAACGTGCTCCGATGCCCGGTCGTCTTGCGGAAGCCCTTGCGCCGCTTCTTTTTGAACACGCGGATCTTCGGGCCGCGCGCCTCACC
>CAYHSN010000720.1:0-1748 GCA_964359235.1 uncultured Vicinamibacterales bacterium
GATCGCCTTGTCGGCGATGTCGGTTCCACAGATCTTACAGACCATGTCCGAATGCTGAACGCAGAAGGCAGAATGAAAAATGCAGAATGCCGAAGGACACGGTCACGCCGGCCGCTGGACGAACGGACGGACGGCCGCCATCAGGATCAGGACCAGGGCGAAGGTGCACACGATCGTCGCCCCGGTCGGCAAGTCCAGCACCAGCGACAGGTACACGCCCAGCGCCGACACGACCGTGCCCATCGTCCAGCCAATCGCCAGGCGCGGGCCGATGCGATCGGCGTAGAGCATGGCGGCGACTGACGGAACGATCAGATAGCAGAACACCAGCAGCACGCCGGCAATCGTCACCGACCGCGTCACGACGAAGCCGAACGACGCGTAGAAGAGAAAGTCCCAGAGGCGCAGTGAGATGCCCTTGGCCTCGGCGGCTTCTGGATTAAGTGAGATCGTCAGAAACCGGCGACGGAACACGAAATGGAACGCGCCAATCACGGCGTACAGCGCTGCGGTCTGCCAGACCTCGGGCCAGGACACCGCGAGGATGTTGCCGACCAGCATGTCCTTCAGGTGCTCGGCCTGGGAGGTAGACTTGCTCATGGCAAGGATCGTCGCGGCCGACGCGACCGCATAGGAAATCCCGATGATCGCCTCCTGCGGAATCCGCGCACGCCGGCTGCGGATCGTCGCGAAAATGGCCGCGCCGATGAAGGTGAACGTCAGGCTGGTCCAGTAGACCGACGGCGCGTGCGGATCGCCGCCGGACCAGGGCATCAGCAGCGCGATCGTCGCGCCGAAGGCGGCGATCTGCGCGAGCGAGAGGTCCACGAAGATGACCCCGCGCTCGACGACGTGCACCCCCAGGTACGCGTGGATCCCCGCGATGACGAGGCTGGCGACGAACGGCGCCGCCAGGAACGACAGGATCGTCATGTCCATGGTGCTTACTTTGCCCCGATCTCTTTGATGGCCGCAACCAACCTGGCCACATCGTAATCGAACAGCTTGAGGTAGTCGGTCGCCTCCTTGTCGCCTCCGACCGACGGCGCCAGCACGACCACGCGGGCGCCGGTCTCGCGGGCGATGGCGTCGGGCGTTTTCGTATCGAAGTAGGGCTCCATGATGATGAGCTTCACCTGCTGCCGCTTCATCTCCCGGATCAACTCGAGCGTGTGTGACGGCGACGGCGGAATGCCCGGCTTCGGCTCGACGTAGCCAATCACGTCGAGGCCGAACTCGTCGACGAAATTCGGCCACGACCGATGGTACGTCACGATCTTCAGGCCCTTGTACGGCGCCATGGCGGCCGCCCAGCGTTTCTCCGCGTCGGCGAGCCGGCGGTCGAGGTCGGCGTAGCGCTGCGCGAAGTAGCCGGCGCCACCGGGGTCGAGATCCGTCAGCTTCCGCTGGATCGCCTGGGCGATCCGGCGGCCGTTCCCCGGGCTCAGCCAGTAGTGCGGGTTGCCCATCGGGTGGACGTCGCCCATGGCACGCGTGATCTGCCCCGTCGGAATGTCGAGGATGCGCGCCGTCAGCGACGCGTCCAGATAGGCCGGACCGCCGGGCTGGATCTTGCCGTTCCGGCTCTGGGTGATGAGCGGCGGCAGCCACGCCACTTCCAGCTCCCGGCCGACAACCACCAGCAGGTCGGCCGAGTAGAGCTTGAGGATGAAGCTCGGCTTCGCCTCAACGAAGTGCGGGTCCTGGTAGCCGCGCGACAGCGCCTCCACCTGGACCCGATCGCCGCC
>CAYHSN010000721.1:0-1206 GCA_964359235.1 uncultured Vicinamibacterales bacterium
TGAAATGCAGGACTCGCGGCCATTGTAAACGCGCGATCCACCACTGTCAATCAACTGGGCGATGGACACGGTTCTGGGTTCTCGGTTCTCGGTTCCAGGTTCTGGGAGGCTGTGAAGAACCACCGGCTCTCAGCTTTCAGCTCTCAGCTTTCAGCCCCAGTCACACGAATCCCGCTGGTCTCTTGAGGCGGGCACGCACTGATAGCTGATAGCTGATAGCTGAACGATTCACAGGCTCTGGGTTCTGAGACGTGAGGCGTCCGGGGTAGAATGCCGCCGAGCCCTGGTGCTCGCCTCCGCATGACGCGTCATTACGCCACGCCGGACGATCTTCCGGACTGGCAGCCCGATCGCGACCTCTCCTATCCGGGCGAGTTCCCGTACACCCGCGGCATCCAGCCAACCCTGTATCGTGGCCGGTTGTGGACGATGCGCCAGTATGCGGGTTTCGGCACGGCCGCCGAGTCGAATCGGCGCTATCGCTATCTGCTCGAACAGGGTGTGAGCGGGCTCAGCATCGCCTTCGATCTCCCCACGCAGATGGGGTACGACTCGGACGCCCCGCTCGCGGCGGGCGAGGTCGGGCGTGTCGGCGTCGCGATTGACACGATCGAGGACATGTCGGAGCTCTTCGAGGGCATCCCGCTCGACCAGGTGTCGACGTCGATGACGATCAACGCGACGGCGATCATCCTGCTGGCGCTGTACGCGGCCGTCGCGCGCCGGCAGGGCGTCCCGATCGCGCGCTTGTCGGGCACGGTGCAGAATGACATCCTGAAGGAGTACGTCGCGCGCGGCACCTACATGTACCCGCCGCGCGCTTCGCTGCGGATCGTCACCGATATCGTCGCGTTCTGCGAGCGCCACATCCCGAACTGGTATCCGATCTCGATCAGCGGGTATCACATCCGCGAGGCCGGATCGACCGCCGTGCAGGAAGTGGCGTTCACTTTCGCCAACGCGATCGCGTACATGCAGGCGATCGTCGACGCCGGGCTGGACGTGAACCAGGTCGGGCCGCGGCTCTCCTTCTTCTTCAACGCGCACAACGACTTCCTGGAGGAGATCGCCAAGTACCGCGCGGCGCGCCGGCTGTGGGCGCGGATCATGCGCGACCGTTTCGGCGCGACCAACCCGCGGGCCGGGCAACTGCGGTTCCACACGCAGACCGCCGGCAGCACGCTCACCGCGCAGCAACCCGACAAC
>CAYHSN010000721.1:1216-1744 GCA_964359235.1 uncultured Vicinamibacterales bacterium
GGCCGTGACCGGCGTGGCGAACACCGTCGATCCAGCCGCCGGCGCCTGGGCGATCGAGGCGCGCACGAACCGGATCGAGCGCGAGGCCTCGGCGCTCCTCGAGCGCATCGAGGCGCTCGGCGGCACGCTCGCCGCCATCGAAGGCGGGTTCATTCAGCGCGAGATCCAGGACTCGGCGTACCGCGCACAGCAGGCGGTGGACACGGGCGACCTCGTGGTGGTCGGCGTCAACCGCTTCGCCTCCGGCGAGCCGGCGCCGATCGAGCTGCACCAGCCCGATCCAGAGACGGAGCGGCGGCAGGTCGAGCGCGTGCGGCACGTGCGCGCCAGCCGCGACCAGACGGTCTGGCGTGCCGCCCTCGACCGAGTCGCCGCGGCGGCGCGCGCGAGCGACAATCTCGTCCCGCCCATCCTCGACGCCGTCGAGGCGCGGGCGACCGTCGGAGAAATCTCCGATACGCTGCGCGGCGTGTTCGGCGAGCACCGGGAGATCGATCTTGGCTGACGCTGGAGGCCGGAGGCCGGAGG
>CAYHSN010000722.1:0-1739 GCA_964359235.1 uncultured Vicinamibacterales bacterium
TTCGCTCAGGGCAGGCCCTTCGACTTCGCTCAGGGCAGGCAAGCTCGGCCCCTACACCATGTTCTGCTGCGGGCCGAGCCCCCAGCCCAGAGCCCCCGCCCCGCTCATCCCACAGGCTCTCGTCCCTGACGACACGCCCTGCGACCGCTGAGTTGACGCAGTCCTGGAGGCTCCCGAACACCACCTGCATGTCGAGCAGCCCCGGCGCGTAGTAGGCGTACTTCGCCGAATTGGTCATGAGCCGCTTGATCGACTTCGGCAGCATCGGCGTCGCCAGGATGCAGGTATCGACGGTCATGCGCCCGCCGAAGCGTTCGAGCGGGTCGAGCAGGCCCGCCGCCTGCGCGAGGTCGCGCATCGCGCGGCTCGAGGTCACGAGAAACTGCACGTCCGGATGACGCGCCCGGTCCGCCAGCAGGGGGGCAAGCTGCCTGAACTCGTTGAACGAGAAGTGCGGGCTGCCCAGCACCACCATGTCCAGCCTCTCACCCTCGCCCGTCGTCAGCTCGCGCCGGGCCTGGCGCAGGCGATCGACCGTGACGTCGACGACTTCTTCAGGCGCGCGCCCCTGAAACGCGGCGTCGAGCGTAGGGGCTTCGGGCGTGACGCCAGGCAGATGAAACAGCGCGACGGTGCCCGACGAAGCGGCCGCCGCGCCGAGCGCCTTCAGTTGGTCGTCGGTGGGCTTGACCGCCAGGCCGGTGACGACCGGAACGCGGTCCTGCGCGACCTGGCCCATCAGGTGTCCGAGCACGGGATAGAAGCTGTCGTCCTGCTGCAGCGAGTCGGGCACGTCGATGAGCCGCATCAGCACCTGGCCCGCCCGGTTCTCGGTCAGGTGCAAGCCGGCCGCGGGCACGCGTCCCGTGATCGCCGCGCAGATATCGAGAAGATCGGGATAGCGCTCGGTCCGCGCGCCGAGCACGGAATTCGCAAAGACAATGGCGTTCGATTCGCCCCAGGCGATCTGCTGGCCGAAGGCCGGCGCGGCGTCGGTCTGGTACGGCGCGCAGGTCCACGTGGGCTTGCCGCCCATGCGCTCATAGGCCATCATCTGCCGGTACGCTTGGCGCGCCCAGTCGGACGGCACGGCCCACTCACGCCAGTGATGTTCATCGAGGCCGCTCACGTTCAGGGTCGTGGGCACGACGACGCGCGCGCCCAGGTCGGCGAGCCGCTCGGCGAACTCGAGCCCGGCGTCGCCGACGTAGAGGGTGCTGTCGATGTGCGCGTGCGTGATGTCGATCATCGCCGTGGCGTCGTACACCCCGGCCATGCGCACGAGGATCGACATCGCCAGCTTGGCGGCGGGTCCGTGCTCGCCGGCCAGCCGCGCGCGATCGTCGTCGGAGAGCGTCAGCGACATGGCTGCCGCCGCGCTGGCCTTCGTTCTGGAAACCACATGTCCTCAGGAGTGACGCGCATGTTCAAGACGACCATCGGGCTCGTGCTGGCGCTCGTGCTGCTCGCGCCAGCGTACGTATTCGCTCAGGCGGACAAGGCGGTGACCGAAACGCCAAAAGAGGAACAGCTTTCGCAGACCTCTCATGCCGTCCGGATCGACGGCCTCGAGGTGAAGTATACCGCGACGGCCGGCACCCTCCTGCTGAAGGACGCGAGCGGCAAGCCCAAGGCCAACGCGTTCTTCGTCGCCTACACCATGGACGGCGCGACCGACCCGGTCAACCGGCCGATCACCTCGGCGAGAGCTACGGCACGTTCCGGTCCGCCGGCCTCGC
>CAYHSN010000723.1:0-1735 GCA_964359235.1 uncultured Vicinamibacterales bacterium
ACTTCAGTCGCGCCGGAAAGATCGACGTAGCGCGCGACTTCAGTCGCGCCACCACGGCCGGACTGAAGTCCGGCGCTACGAGAGATCGCAAGAAGAAACGCTGATGCGTACGGCGATCTCCTCCCTCCAACTCTTCCAGCCGCGCTCGCTGCGCGACGCCCTGCTGATGCTCCGCGACGACGGGCCCCTCGTCCCGCTCGCCGGCTGTACCGACGTCTACGTCTCGCTCAACTTCGGCACGCTCGCCGGCACGCGCTTCATCAACCTGTGGAACCTCGAGCACCTGCGCCGCATCGAGCGGCGCGGATCGTCGCTCGTCATCGGCGCGCTGGCGACCTACTCTCAGATCGCGCGATCGAGACCGGTGCGGACACACCTGCCGATGCTCGTCGAAGCCGCGCGCCAGGTTGGCGGTGTGCAGATTCAGAACCGTGGCACTCTCGGCGGCAACATCGCGACGGGGTCGCCGGCCGGCGACTCGTTGCCCGTGCTCGCCGCCGCCGACGCGGTCGTCGTCCTCCGGAGCGCGGCCGGCACGCGCCGTGTGCCGTTCACCAGCTTCTACACCGGCTATCGCGCGACCGTGATGCGGCCCGACGAGCTGATCGTGGCCGTCGAGATTCCGCCGGTCGAGGGGCAGCAGTGGTTTCGGAAGGTCGGCACGCGCGCCGCGCAGGCGATCTCGAAGGTCGTGATGGCCGCCGTGCGCGCCCGACGCCCGCGCATCGCGCTCGGCAGCGTGGCCCCGACGGTGGTGCGCGCGTGGAAGACCGAGGAGGCACTGGCGGCAGGCGGTCCCATCGCCGACGCGCGCGCGATCCTGATGACCGAGATCGCGCCGATCGACGACCTGCGCTCGACGGCGGAGTATCGCCAGCGCGTGGCGGGGAATCTGTTGGAGAGATTCTGGGTGGAGACGGCGTAGGAACGAGGAACGAGGGCCGCCCGCGTGCGCGAGCGAGGGTGCCGCCTTCGCTGCGCTTCGGCGAGCCTGGCCGTAGCAATAGCGGAGGCTGGGGGCCCCGCGAGCTCTGATCGAGGACAGGACCCGATCCGGTTAGAGAAACGTGTGCGTATCGACCAGGGCGCGCACTACCGCTCCCACGCCGCGAGCTCATCGGGCGGCAGCGGCGTAAAGAACGCCTCGCTTACACTTGCCCGACCGCGCATCGCGCCGAATCGTCGCCTTGCCTCCACTGCGGCGCGGCCAACCCCTCCCACGCATCGTTCTGCCTGTCGTGCGGCCGTCCGGTCGGGCGCCGCGACTCGCTCGACTTCGCCCCCACCGAGCCCTCGCTCGGGGGCGTGATCCCTTGATGCGCCTCGCGTGGGCGGCTTCGCGCTTCCGGGTCTGGTTTTCGGGAGGGTCACGGGCGTGAGCCGCCTGCAGCCCGTGGCCTGTTGCCTGCAGCCTTTGTCTTCCCCCCGTTCGTCACGCCGACTTCGCTCGGACCACAAGATCCACGTCGCACTCGAGCACCTGAAGCAGCGCCAGGAGCTGATCGACCGACTTCCGGTAGTTCGTCTGATCCAGCAGCCGGTACAGTTGGGTTGCCGACGTCCGGAGCCGCCGGACGATCTCGCGTTTGGACAACGGGCTCCGGCCGATCCGCTTCTGCGCCTCCAGCGTCAGCCTGTAGAGCAACAGATCTCTCAGGTGGTTGGGCTCCTGGTTGAACTCGAGCACCTGCTCCACGTGCACGGTCCCTGTGCGCCCCGACCGGAGTTCGTAGGT
>CAYHSN010000724.1:0-1728 GCA_964359235.1 uncultured Vicinamibacterales bacterium
GGTCTGTCGCATACCCGAACATCTCCGACAGCTGCACGCGGGCGCTGACGATCTTAGGGCTGCCGCGCGTCTCCATGGACTGCACCCGGCCGCGGCGGCTGTTGAGGTCGCTGATGACCTCGCCCATGTACTCTTCGGGAACGACCACTTCGACCCGCATCACCGGCTCCAGCAGCACGGGGTGCGCCCTGTGTGCCGCGTTCTTGAACGCCATCGAGCCGGCGATCTTGAACGCCATCTCCGACGAGTCGACGTCGTGGTACGAGCCGTCGTGGAGCGTCACGGCCACGTCGTCCACCGGGTAACCGGCCAGGACGCCCGTCGTCATGGCTTCGCGGATGCCTTCCTCGATCGGCTTGATGTACTCGCGCGGGATCGTGCCGCCGATGATTTCGTTCTCGAACTGGAAGCCCTCGCCCGGCTTCCGCGGCGCGATGCGAATCTTCGCGTGACCGTACTGGCCGCGGCCGCCGGTCTGCTTGATGTAGCGGCCCTCGCCCTCGGCCGGACGCGTCAGGGTTTCCTTGTAGGCCACCTGCGGGGGGCCGACGGCGGCCGCGACGCCGAACTCGCGCTGCAGCCGGTCGACGATGATCTCGAGGTGCAGCTCGCCCATGCCGGCGATGATGACCTGCCCGGTCTCGTGATCCGTGCGCACGCGGAAGGTCGGATCCTCGGCGGTGAGCTTCGCCAGGCCCTGCCCGAGCTTTTCCTGGTCGACCTTGGTCTTCGGCTCGATGGCCAGCGAGATGACCGGCTCAGGGAAGTCCATCGACTCGAGCACGACCGGCTTTTTCTCGTCGCAGATGGTGTCGCCCGTGGACACGCTCCTCAGGCCCACGGCGGCGGCGATGTCGCCGGCGTACACCTCCTTGATCTCCTCACGCTTGTTGGCGTGCATCTTCAGGAGGCGGCCGACCCGCTCGGTCTTCTGCCGCGTGGCGTTGTAGACCGACGACCCCGAGGTCATGACGCCGGAGTAGACGCGGATGAACGCGAGCTGACCGACGAACGGGTCGGTCATGATCTTGAACGCGAGCGCCGAGAACGGCGCGTCGTCCGACGCGGGCCGCGCCACGGTCGCGCCGTCGCGGCTGTGCGGGTCGAGACCCTCCATGGCCGGAATGTCGATCGGCGAGGGCAGGTAATCGACGACCGCGTCGAGCAGCGGCTGCACGCCCTTGTTCTTGAACGCGGCGCCGCAGACGACCGGGACGAACGGCGCCTTCTCGTCGCGCACCGACTCGATCGTGCGGCGCCGCAGCGTCGCCTTGATGTCTTCGTCGGTGATCTCCGCGCCGTGCAGGTACTTCTCGAGCAGCGCGTCATTGGCCTCGCTGCACTTCTCGATCAGGATCTCGCGGTATGCGTGGGCTTCGGCCTTCAGATCGTCTGGAATCGCGTCGACGATGTAATCGGCGCCGAGCGTTTCGTCCTTGTAGCGGATGGCTTTCATGCCGACCAGGTCGATGACGCCGACGAAGCGGTCCTCGCTGCCGATCGGGAGCTGGACGGCGACGGGGTTGGCCTGGAGCTTCTTGCGAATCTGTCCGAGCGTCGCCTTGAAGTCCGCGCCGATGCGGTCCATCTTGTTGACGAAGCAGATCCGCGGCACGCGATACTTGTCGGCCTGCCGCCACACCGTTTCCGACTGCGGCTCGACGCCGGCGACACCGTCGAAGACGGTGACCGCGCCGTCGAGCACGCGCAGCGAGCGCTCCACCTCGA
>CAYHSN010000725.1:0-1725 GCA_964359235.1 uncultured Vicinamibacterales bacterium
AGCGCTCGGGATGGGCGACGTAGGCGGCGAGGCGGGTGCGGTAACGGACCTCGAGGATCGTGGCCGCACGGCCGTGGTGCACGTCGGCTGGCGTGAGATAGCTCAGTCGGCTGTGATGGTGCGCGTCGTTATACCACGCGAAGAGATCGTGGCAGATGGCGCGCGCGTGCTCGAGTGAGCCGAACCGATCCGGAAACTCCGGCCGATATTTGAAGGTCCGAAACTGGGCCTCCGAGAACGGGTTGTCATTGCTCACGCGCGGCCGCGAGTGGCTGGCGTCGATGCCGAGATCCGAAAAGAGCAACGCGACGAGTGTGCTCCGCATGGGCGCGCCACGGTCCGCGTGAATGGTGAGTTGATGCGGGCCGATGCCCTGCTTGACGCACGTCGCCTCGATGAGGCGCTCCGCCAGGCGGGCGCTCTCGTTCCCCGCGACCATCCAGCCCACGACGTAGCGGCTGAAGAGGTCGAGGATCACATAGAGCGAGAAGTAGACGTACTTCGCCGGCCCCTTCAGCTTCGTGATGTCCCAAGACCAGACCTGATTCGGCTCCGTCGCCACGAGCTCGGGTGTGGTGTACGCCGGATGCCGGGCCTGATCGCGCCGCTCCCGGACTTCGTTCGCGTCGGCGAGCACGCGATACATCGTGCGGACCGAGCCGACGTACGTCTGCTCCTCGAGCAACGTCGCATGGACTTCGGCGGGCGACTGATCGACGAACCGCTTGCTGTGCAACGCGTCGAGGATGACCTGTCGTTCGGCCGGAACCAAGGCGCGCGGAGACGGCCGGGGATCGGACGCCGAGACCGTCGGCCGCGCGGGCTGCCGCTGTCGATAGAGCGCGGCCCGCGCGATCCCGATGCTCTGACAGAGGGCCGACGTCTCGCCGTCGATCGCGACGGCCTCAATGGCGATCATCAATCGGGCTCGTCGTTGTCGAGGGGTCTCAGGGGGATCCCCAGGATCTCGGCAACTTTTTTTTGGAGGGTGATGATCGTGTCCGCGCGCTGCAGCTTCCGCTGGAGCCGCGCGTTCTCGGCTTCGAGCTGCTTCACGCGCGGATCGACGGCGCGCGGCTTCGGCCCCCGCCGGCGCCCACGCAGATCCCGCAGGGCCCCCTGCTCTCGCTGCCGACGCCAGTTCGTGAGCAGCGAGGAGTACAAGCCTTCGCGTCGCAACAAGGCCCCCAGCTCGCCGGGCTTCTTGCACGCGTCGGCCTGCTTCAGGATGCGGAGCCGATACTCGGCGGAGAACCGCCGACGCTGGACCTTCGCCGGCACTTCAGGATCGGGAGCGGGCGCGCGCGACGTCGCAGCGGGGCCGGACGCTCCGGTCGCCCTCCGGGCTCCCTCCGCCTCCGGCCCCGCCACTACGTCCATCTCCACCGTGACTGGCATGCGATTCATCCATCGAACCCTCCCCGCCCCTACACTAATCTCAATGGGGAGGTTGTCTCACCGATTATTGGCACAGGGGGGAAGCGCCCGATTCACCGCCGGGCCGTCCGGGAATGCCTCGGCCACGTCGGGTTCGAGGAGCACAAGCGTTGTCCCAGCGGTGGCGCGCGCGTAGTACTTTCCGCGAACGCCGCCCTTCAGCGACACCAGGGTCCGGCTGGAGCGGCCGGAGCCCTCCAGGTCGGAGACCGCGGCCCGCATGGCTTGGGCCGCTCCGGTGGCGGACTCGAGGCCCTGGCGCTGGGCCAGCCCCGTGATGTAGAGCGA
>CAYHSN010000726.1:0-1725 GCA_964359235.1 uncultured Vicinamibacterales bacterium
CCGCGCAGCCCGCGGCCCTGCACACGTACACGCAGGCGGCAGCCAGCCGCGCGGACGAACTGGAACGCATCGCGCAAGTGAGTTACGAAGCAGGCGAGCGCGGCATCCTCGAGTTGCTCGATGCGTACCGCTCGTCGGCGACGGCGCGGCTGCGCGCGACCGAGCTGGACGCCGCGCTCAGGCGAGCCGAAATCGAGCTGGAACTCGTCAGCGGATGGGAGACGCTTCGATGAAACCGCGTGTTCGATTGTTGATGGCGGGTCTCACGCTCGCCGGCGCGTCGGCGTGTGCGGGCACGTTCGGCTGCAGTCGTCAGGAATCGCCTGCGCAGGAGTTGCCGACCCTGAGCGTCACGCGATGGACCGATCGCACGGAGCTCTTCGCCGAGCATCCGCCCCTCGTGGCGGGCGAGGTCGTGCGCATCGCGGTGCACCTGACGGACCTCAAGGACTTCAAGCCGCTCGCGAGCGGCCGGCCGCGCATCGAGCTCCGCGATCCGAACGGCCGGACCACCGAGTTCGTGGGGGGCGAACCGGCGCGGCCCGGCATCTTCAGAGTCGAAGGGCGCGCGCCGGCAGCCGGCGAGTACCGATGGCGCCTCGCGATCCAGACCTCCGCCCTTTCCGATGTGCACGAGCTGGGCGCCATGACGGTCTATCCCGATCGGCAGGCGGCGCTCGCCGCCACGGCGGAGGATCACGCGGGGGCGCCCACGATCGTGTACTTGAAGGAACAGCAGTGGACGAGCGACTTCGCGACAGAAGTGGTCCGCACGGCCGCAATTCGCGACTCGCTCCGCGCGCCGGCCACGGTCATGCCGGTCACCGGCGGCCAGGCCGTGGTGTCGGCGCCGAGCGACGGGCGCATCGCACCGGGCGCCCTGCCCGGCGTCGGCGCGCGGGTCGCGGCTGGCCACACACTCGCGCGGTTCGAGCCGCGCCTGGCGGTGCTCGAAGATCGCGCCAGCCTCGTCGTCCAGGTCGCGGAAGCGCGGGCCGCAGCCGACGCCGCCGCCGTGGAGTCCGCGCGGGCGGAGCGGCTGCTGGCCGAGCGCGCGGTGCCGGCGCGCCGGCTCGAGGACGCCCCCCCCACCCACGAGGTCGCGCGGGCGCGTCTCGAGGCGGCCGAAGCGCGCCTCACCCAGCGCGACCAGACGCTCGAGGCCGGCGGCGGCGCCGCAGGCGGAAATACGTTCACCCTTCGCGCCCCGATTGGCGGGACGGTGGCCGCCGTGTTCGCGACGCCAGGCGCCGCGTATCAAGCCGGCGCCTCGCTGTTCACCATCATCCGAACAGACCGCGTCGTTGTCGAAGCGAGCCTGCCGGCGTCGGACGCGGGACGGGCCAGCGAGATCGTGGCGGTGGCCCTGGACGTACCTGGACGGGGACTGATCCCTCTGGGGTCGAGTCGCATCACCAGTTCCGGCGTCATCCAGGACGCGTCGCACACGCTCCCGCTCCGGATCGACGTGGACAACACGCGGCTCGGGCTCGTCATCGGCCAGGCCGCCACGGCGGTGCTCTACACGCGCGGCGGTACCGAGATGCCCGTCATCCCCGCCGGCGCCATCGTCACCGACGGCGGCCGTCCGATCGTGTTCGTGCAGGCTGCCGGCGAGCAGTTCGTGCGCCGCAGCCTCGAGCTCGGTCCACGCGACGATGGCCTGGTGAGCGTGCGCGCGGGGATCACGCCAGGCGAGCGCATCGTGACGCGTGGGGCGTACGA
>CAYHSN010000727.1:0-1715 GCA_964359235.1 uncultured Vicinamibacterales bacterium
CTGTCGCTCGAACAGAAAGTCGCGCAGATGGTCTGCGAGCAGATGCGCGGCGAGTACGTGGCCGAAGACTCACCGCAGTTTCAGTACTGGCTGAGGCTCGCGCGGGACCACGGCATCGGCGGCTTCGTCGTGTACGGCGGCACGCCGCACGACACGGCGCGGTTGCTCAACCGGTTGCAGCGCGAAGCGAAGATCCCGCTGCTCATCTCGGCCGACTTCGAAGGCGGGCCAGGCCAGCAGATCGCCGGCGCCACGGAGTTCCCGGCGAACATGGCGCTCTCGGCGATCGGGTCGGCGGAGATCGCGTACGAAGTCGGCAAGGTCGGCGCGATCGAGGGCCGTGCCATCGGCATCCATCTGACGTACTCGCCCGTCGTCGACATCCAGACGCAACCTGGCAATCCGGTGCTCAGCGTCCGCTCGTTCGGCGGCGATCTAGATCTGTTGGGGCGGATGGCCGGCGCCTACGTCCGCGGCTACCAGGAGAACGGGATGCTCGCGACGGCCAAGCACTATCCCGGGCGCGGCGACGTCGAGCTCATCCCGGGTACCGAGTTCACGATCAACCGGAAACCGGCCGAGCAAGTCGAGCGAGAAGACCTGCTGGCCTTCAAGAAGGCCATCGACGCCGACGTGGCCTTCATCATGAGCGAGCACATCGCCGTGCCATCGCTGACGAACGGCTCCGACCTGCCGGCGAGCGTCGAACCCACGCTCGCGACCACCTGGCTCCGCGACAAGCTCGGCTTCCAGGGCGTGCTGACGAGCGACGATCTCTGGTACGCGAAGATGACCGCTCGCTTCGGCGCCGAGCGGTCTGGTGTGCTTGCCGTCAAGGCCGGACACGACGCGCTCCTCAAGCCCGCTGACGCGATCAAGACGATGGCAGCCGTGGTCGAGGCGGTGAAGACGGGTGAGATCAGCCAGGCGCAGATCGATCGATCGGTGAGGCGCCTGCTCTACTGGAAGGCGCGCCTGAATCTGCATCGAAACCGGTTCGCGGACGAGTCGCGCGTGAGCGCGGTCGTCGGCATCGCGCCGCACCGCGGCCTCGTGCGCACGATCGCCGAGCGTTCCCTCACGGTGCTCGTCAACGAAGGGTTCTTCCCCTCGTCTGCGGCGAAGGTCGGCCGGATCCTGCACGTCGTCATCCAGAAGAACGAGACCGAGCCGGCGGCCGCGACGGTGGCGGCGAAGATTCGCGACGCATTCCCGGTCGTCCAGACCCTCGTGTTCAGGCCGAATGTGGATCCGCGCCTGCGCGACCAGGCCCTGCGAGCCGCTGCCGAGGCCGACAGCGTCGTCGTCTCGTTGTTCAACCAGCGCACCGTCTACAGGGACAGCGGGCCGCTCCGGGAGGCCGATCTCACGCTCCTGCGCGACATGATCCAGATTCGACCCCGCACAACGGTCGTGATGTCGTATGGGAATCCGTACCTCGCGGAGAGTCTGCAACAGGCCACGGCGTTCGTCGTCGGATACGGTGAGGGAGGATTCTACGGCAACCAGGTCGCGTACGCCGACGCGTTCATCAGGCTGTTGAAGGGCGAGGTCATGCCCCAAGGCCGACTTCCCGTGAACGTGTCCGCGCGGTTTCCGATGGGAAGTGGCCTGAGGTTCTGACGCCGGCTGTCCGCTGCACCCCGGCGCCGTCGATTCCTACCGTCCCGCCCGCGCGGGTCGATTCAGGCTTGACATCCCGCGTTGCGTTCCAG
>CAYHSN010000728.1:0-1713 GCA_964359235.1 uncultured Vicinamibacterales bacterium
GAAGGAGACGCACGCGCGGCGGGAACCGTTCGCGCTGAGCTCGAAGCCGCTGGAACATCGATTGGCGCGCACGATGTGCTGCTCGCCGGTCAAGCACGACGCCGTGGCGCGACGCTCGTCACGTCCAACGCGGGCGAGTTCGACCGGGTCGCCGGTCTGAAATGGGAGGACTGGGCGGCGCCGCGCCGGTAATGGTGAGCTGAGAGCGCGGTGACTGGCGCGCGACCGGCCTCCGCCGGGCGACGCGATGCCGTCACGCCGGGCCGAGGACCCGGAACCCCTCACGCTCGGCGGCCTCGGCCTGCCGGGCGTCAAGCGTCACGACGGTCAGGCTCGACGGAACCTCGTCTGCCGCGACGATCGCCGCACCGAGCTGAAGCGCGTCGGCCGCCCGCAATGGGTGCGACTCGACCAGCCGCTCGGCGTGGCGCCGGACGACATCGAGCGCCGTGATCTCGGTCCAGTGGGGCCACGCGTCCAGGATCTCACGGCGCGCCTGCAGCAAACGGCGCGAAGCCTTCGGCTCCTTGCGCCGTCGTCGCGCCAGCGCGGAGAGCAGCTCGACGCGCGTCAGGGTCCAAACGGCCACTATCGGGTCGTCGCGCAGCCAGCGCTCGACGCGCCGCGTTTCTGGCTCCGCCACGACCAGCGGGAGGAGCGCGGAGGTGTCCCAGAACCTCACCAGCCCTCCTCGCGCTCCGCGAGCAGATCGCGCAGGACACTGCCGGACACGCGGACGGGCCGGCGCCGGCCGAGCCACGACGGCAGGCGGCCCGTCCCGCGACGCAGCAGGCCGCGCTCCTCGAGGCGCCGCAGGCGGTCCTCGTCCTTGCCGGCGTCCGCGGCATCCTGGACGAGCGGCAGGATGCGGGCGATCGGCCGCCGGCGGTCGAGCACGATCACCTCGCCGCCCGCCCGCACGTGGTCGAGATAGCGCGAGAGGTTGTTCTTGAGATGGCCAATATTAGCCCGCTTCATATGGCTATGTTAGCTATATTGACGCTCTGGCGTCAATCAGGCAGGTGAGGATGAGCCGAAGTTCCGGTTACGACCGCGTCACGCCCACCACGGGCAGGCCATGGGCCTGGGCGCCGAGGGCGAGCGCGGCATCATGGGTGGCCATCACCAGATCCACGCGCGTCATCTCCTTCCAGAGAAGCGCCGTGGCGAGGTGAATCGCATCGAGCGTCCCGAGCTCCGTCGGCATCGGTTGGGCCGCCCGATCGAGGACGACCGCATCGACTTCCACCAGTTCGAGCGAGGCGATGAGCGCCAGGATCGTCGCTCGGCGCTTCGCGACTTCCGCGTCGGCGAGGTTCGCGTGCAGCCGGAGACGATCCAACGTGCGCAGACTCTCGGTCATCACCAGGGCGCTCGAAACGCCCTGCTGGATCCGCGACCACTCGGGCAGGACGTCCGGCTGCGCGAGCGCCACGCGGAGCAACACGGACGCGTCCACGTAGGCGATCACCGATGCCCCTGGCGTTCCTCGAGGAGGAGCTGGACGACATCCACGTTCAGCTTCGCGCGCTTGGGCACCGGGACGCGATTGGGCGGCGGTGTGCCGGGCGCCGGCTTCCGGACGCGCAACGCCGATCGCTCGCGAACCGGAATGAGCTGCGCGACCGGCGTGTCGCGATCCAACACCGCGATGGACTCGCCGCCGCGCACGGCCCGAAGGTACTCGCTGAGTCGCGCCTTGAGTTCGGCGAT
>CAYHSN010000729.1:0-1712 GCA_964359235.1 uncultured Vicinamibacterales bacterium
GTGCTCGGTCAGGACCCTTCCGAACCCGCCGGCCACCACGGCGCCGCCGAATGCGCGCTCGCCCGTCTTCGACAATCCCGATCACGGTCCGGCCCGGGAGTACGCCACCACCGTCGACGGCGAGCGCCTCACGCTGTGTTTCGGCGACCTACACAAGCACAGCGAGATCTCCCGCTGCGGCCGGTTCGACGGGCACATCGAGGAGACCTACGCTTACGCGCGCGACATTCGCCGGCTCGACTTCATGCAGAGCACCGATCACGCGGAGCACCAGAACGGCCACGACTGGTACGTGACGCGAAAGTACGCCTCGCTGTTTGACTGCCCGGGGGCGTTCGTGGCGTTTGCCGGCTATGAGTGGACCTCAGAGTTCAACCGGGGAGACAACCTCCGGGAGGGCCACTATAATCCGACGTTCCTGACCCACGGCGACAACTTGCCGTGCGTGAGCGCCAGCGCGACAGACGGCAACACGCCGCCCAAGCTCTGGCGGCGGCTCCGTGAGTCTCTCCGGCCGGGCGACGACGTCATCACCATCGCCCACCATCCGGGACGTCGTGAAGCGCCGCTCGATTGGCGCTACTACGATCCCGATATGAGCCCGCTCATCGAGATCGCCCAGGCGCGCGGCTCGTACGAGTACCACGGGTGCCCCGACGCCGAGCCACGGTACAACGACACGGCGCGGTTGCGCGGCCACCTGGTGCAGGACGGGCTTGCGCGCGGCTACGAGCTTGGGTTCGTGGGAGGCGGGGATCACTCGGGACGGTGCCTGGCGGCCGTGTTCGCCCCCGCCCTGACGCGGCGCGCGATCTTCGATGCGCTCAGGCGCCGCCGCTGCTACGCCACGAATGGTCCGAAGATCGTCCTTGACATCCGTCTCGATGGTCACTTCATGGGGGAGCGCTTCGAGAGCGCGGCGACGCGGCACACGCTGGTCGTGACAGCCCTCGGTCGGTCCATCCAGCAGGTCGACGTCTGGAAGGACGGCCGGGTCGTCCACAGAGAGGAAGGGCGCGCCAGGGACGCGGTGCAGTTTACGTACCTGGATGCCTCGCGCCCCGATCGACGCGAGAGCTACTACTACGTGCGCGTGATCCAAGACGGGATGGGCATGGCCTGGTCCAGCCCGATCTGGGTGCGACACACGCACGTCGAGCCCCGCGTGTGCCTTTACGTCGACGATAAGGTGGTCGAGACCGTTCAGCCAGCTACCATGGTGAGGCTGCCCATCCTCGTCCGAAACGAACTCGCTCGTGCCGCCACGGCGCAGATCGAGATCGAGGTCCCGCCGGACTGGCAGAGCGACTGGCGGTCACGGCGAATCGAGGTGCCGGCTGAGTGGTGGGCCGAAGTCCACGTCGAGCTACAGGCGCCCCCGCCGCCCTATGAGGGCGCGCGCGCGATCAGGATCACGATGACCTCCGAGGCCGGGCAGGCGGCTTTCGAGGTCCGTTTCGCGGTCGGGCCGCGCGCCGGGGACGCACGGCCCGCGGCTTGAGGAGATGACGCTATGGGGATCCGGCTTCTGGTGCTCACCGGCGCGCTCGTCCCGGCTGTCTTCGCTCCTGCCTTCTCGGGTCAGCGGGCCGACGCGCCGCGTCTGACGGCGTCGCACGCGGAAGCGGAACGCTGGGCGGACGACACGCTGAAGACCCTGTCGCTCGAACAGAAAGTCGCGCAGATGGTCTGCGAGCAGATGCGCGGCGAGT
>CAYHSN010000730.1:0-1707 GCA_964359235.1 uncultured Vicinamibacterales bacterium
AGCGACTACTACGCGATCGCTTCCTTGGTCGTCAAAGCCCATCCTCTGCGGGTCATCTTCGTCCCTCGGCCAGCGGGCTCGCGGCCGTGGTTGTGAGCGGCGCGAGGAAGCGCAAGAGCGCCACCAGCCGCTCCTCGGCGTCACCGACGAATCGCGCGAGCAAGGCGTTGGGCAGCGCCGACGTCGCGACCGGCGGCGAGAAGCGTCCGCGCATGCCTTTCCACCAGGCGCTCTCGGCGAACGTCGTACGCCACCACGCGCGCCAGCGCTCGATTGTGTACCGGCTGGCCCCGATGGTCGCGCGCAGCCGCTTAAGGCGCTTCGCGCTCGCGCCGTGCATCATCGCCGATATCAACACGACGACCGCGCCGAGGTACACCTTGCGCCCAAGGAACCGCAAGGACGGCGGCGTCAGCCGCTTCCGACAGCCGTCCTTCGCGCAGCAGAAGCTCTCGCGCCTGTCGTACGCGGCCCCGAGGTCCGACGGCCCGCCGCGCGGCTTGCGCGGGTAGCGAGCACGGTGCACCGGCCCACCGCACACCAGGCACCCGCCGGCACGGGCGATGGCTGCGAGATCCTCGTCGTAAAGAAGCAGGAGGCGGAAGAACCTAGCGTCGCCCAGCAGTTTCTGGCACAAGAGAAAGACCTCCTCGGTTCGACCAGCATGAACTCCATCGACGCCAGATCTACCTCAGACGCCCCTTCTCGCGAAGGCCGCTCCTGGCAGCTCTTCGAGCACGGCCTGCTCGTCTTCGAGCGAGCGCTCGGTCCCTCCAGTCCGTTTCGCCTGCTCGTCTCTCACGCCGTGGTTTGCGCCGAGCGCGACTGTGCCTGTCGCGACGTCACCTTGACCGCCGTCGGCCTCGACATCGGAGCCGACTTCTCTCACGCCGAGCTCGCAACCGAGCAGCTCAAGGCTATGTTCGCCGGCCCTAACACCATGAACGCTCGCCTGGACATCGACCTGGGGCGCGTCGAGCCGGACAACTACGAAGGGCGATCTCCGCTCTCTCCAGACTGGGTCGAGTACGTACAGTCGCAGGTGGACGGCGACCTTCTGGACCAGCTCCACGAGCGGTGGCTTCGCGCCAAGGGGATCAGAGAGAGGAAGCCCGACGAAATCGGCTGGCCCGCGTCGGAGCCCGGGAAACTCGTTGGCTGGCCCGAAACGCACCCCCACGATCGTCTGGACCTTTACCTCGACGAGGGCGTCGTCTTCTTGGCGGATGACCTCTATTGCGTGAAGTCAGGCTGTACGTGCGAAGAAGCGACGATCGTCTTCGCCGAATGCCTCGAGCACAACCGCGGCAGGTCTATCGGGCACCTGCGGGTCGGGCTGCCCGATGTCCAGGTCCTCGAGCGAAAGGCACAGGGGCGGCACCGGGCTATCATCGAACGACTATGGACGGCCTTCCAGAAACGCCATCGTCGAGTCGGCGCGCGCCTCGCCGAACGAAAGCGACGCATGGCCGATCTCGCCCGATCTCGCCCCGTCCCGCTCGCCGCGACACGCACACCACTGCTCCCCGCGCCCCGCGTCGGCCGTAACGACCCATGCCATTGCGGCTCCGGCAAGAAGTACAAGCGCTGCTGCGCCACCTGACCGGGCGCTTTGGCCACGCTTCGTGATGGATCTTCCAGTCGTCCATCACCGATTGTGACGCCGGCTCCGGCTTCTTCCCATCAGTGAGCTAGCGCGTGCTCAGT
>CAYHSN010000731.1:0-1705 GCA_964359235.1 uncultured Vicinamibacterales bacterium
TACCTGCCGTTCGGGTGAACGCTTGTCGTTCGACTGAATACTTGCCGTTCGGCCGGATTCTTGTCGTTCCGGTCAGTCCTTGTCGTTCGAACGGCGAGCGTCAGTCGCTGAACGGCGAGCGTCAGTCGCTGAACGGCGAGCGCCAGTTGCTGAACGGCAAGCGTCAGTTGCTGAACGGCAGGCGTCAGTCGCCGAACGGCGAGCGTCAGAAGTCATGATCGACATCGGTTCCGGTCCCCCGCTCGTGCTCGTGCCCGGCATCCAGGGCCGCTGGGAGTGGATGCGTCCGGCCGTCGACGCGCTGGCGGCGCGGTGCCGCGTGCTGTCGGCGTCGCTCGCGGGCGATCTGGGAAGCGATGCGGCGATCGATCCGGCGCGCGGGTTCGACAGCCTGGTCGATCAGATCGATCGGCTGCGCGCGCGCGCGAGCCTCGAGCGCGTGGCGGTGTGCGGCGTGTCGTACGGCGGCTATGTCGCGCTGCGCTACGCGGCGACGCGGCCGGAACGCGTGACGGCGCTGGTGCTCGTGTCGACGCCGGGCCCGGACTGGACGCCCGATCGACCCGCGCGGCGCTACGTGCGGTGGCCGCGCCTGCTGGCGCCGCTCTTCGCGGCCGGGGCGCCCTTCAGACTGGGACCCGAGATCGTCGCCGCGCACGACGGCTGGACCGCGCGCGCGCGGTTCACGGCGCGGCACACCTCGCGCGTGCTGGCCGCCATGATGTCGCCGCCTCGGATGAGCGAGCGGGTACGGCTGCTGCCGCCGATCGACTTCCGTGAGGCGTGCGCCGCCGTCGAGGCGCCGACGCTCGTCGTGACCGGCGAGCGCCGCCTCGATCGCGTCGTCCCGGTCGACTCGACGCTCGAGTACACGCGGGCGATCCGCGGCGCGCGCGCGGTCACGCTCTTGCGGACCGGGCACATCGGGCTGGTCACGCGGCCGGACGCGTTTGCGCAGATCGTTGGAGATTTCGTCGAACGACACGCGGCAGCCGTCGAACGGCACGCGTCAGAACATGGAACGGCAAGCGCCAGTTGCTGAACGGAAGTGACACGGAACGAACGCGGAAAGAAGAACTCGGGGCTTGGGACTCGGGGCTTGGGGCTGGTCGAGCGATCACGCTGCGATCGAAGCACCGTGCACAGGAATGCAGCGTGATTCGAGCCAGCGCCCTGCGTCCAGCCCCGGACAGGTGCCAAATATGACTGATGCCGTCATCGTTTCCGCCGTTCGAACCGCCGTCGGCAAAGCGCCGCGCGGGACGCTCCGCGCGACGCGTCCCGACGACATGGGCGCCGTCGTCATCGGCGAAGCCCTTCGCCGCGCACCCGGGCTCGACCCGCGCGAGATCGACGATGTGATTCTCGGGTGCGCGATGCCGGAGGCCGAGCAGGGCCTGAACGTCGCGCGCATCGCGAGCCTGCGCGCGGGCGTGCCGGTCGGCGCCTCGGCCGTCACCATCAACCGGTTCTGCTCGTCGGGGCTGCAGTCGATCGCGTTCGCCTCCGAGCGCATCATGGCCGGCTTCGCGACGACGATTGTCGCCGGCGGCACCGAGTCGATGAGCCTGATTCCGATGGGCGGGCACAAGGTCGCGCCGAACCCCACGCTCGTCGACAGCTACCCGGACGTCTACCTGAGCACGGGGCTCGTCGCCGAGAACCACGCACGCGAGGCGCGCCTGACGCGCGAGGAGCAGGACGC
>CAYHSN010000732.1:0-1701 GCA_964359235.1 uncultured Vicinamibacterales bacterium
AGTGCCCGGGCACCCAGTCGAGGAGGACGCCGATGCCGTGGCGGTGACACTCGTCGACGAAGTACTTGAAGTCCTCGGGCGGGCCGAAGCGGCTGGTCGGCGCGAAGTAGCCGATCACCTGGTAGCCCCAGGAGCCGGAGAATGGGTGCTCCATCACCGGCAGCAGCTCGATGTGCGTGTACCCCATCTCCTTGACGTACGGCACGAGCCGTGCGGCCAGCTCGCGATACGTGAGAAAGCGATCGTGCTCCTCGGGCACGCGCGCCCACGAGCCGAGGTGAACTTCGTAGACGGCCATCGGGCGGTGCAGCCAGCCGCCTGTTTCCGCGCGCTGCCGCATCCACTCCTGGTCGCGCCACGTGTAGCGATCGAGCCGCCGCACGATCGACGCCGATCGCGGCGGCACCTCGAAGTGAAACGCGTACGGATCTGACTTCTCCTGCACCGCGCCGGTCGCGCGCGATCGGATCTCGAACTTGTAACGCTCGTCTTCCTCGATCCCCGGAATGAAGAGCTCCCACACGCCGCTCCCCCCGAGCGACCGCATGGGGTGCACGCGGCCGTCCCACCCGTTGAAGTCGCCGACGACCGAGACGCGCTCGGCGTTGGGAGCCCAGACCGCGAAGTGGACGCCGCGCGCGGCGCCGATCTGCATCACGTGCGAGCCGAGGTGGTCGTACGCGCGCAGGAGCGTGCCTTCGTGATGCAGGTGCAGATCGAAGTCGGTGAGGACGCGGCCGTAGCGGTAGGGATCGTCGATCTCGATCGTGCGTCCGCCGGGGAACGCGACGCGCAGCCGGTAGTCGAAGATCGCCGGCTCGTGCTCGAAGACGGCCTCGTGGATCCCCTCCGGGTGACGCCGGCGCATGCGCACCGGCGCGCCGGCGCCGAGGCGGACGACCTCGACGTGGTCGGCCGCCGGGAGCCATGCGCGGATGACCACGCCGCGCCCGCCGTCGGGCGGACCCAGCACGTGCGGTCCGAGCAGGCCGAACGGATCCGCGGACCTGCCCCGCGCGAGCGCGTCGAGCGCGGCGTCGAGAGGGCTCTGGAGCTTCGCCATGGCTAAGCCGATCGACTCAGCTTAGCAGGATGCCCGGAAACCGCATCCGGCCTTCGGCGAATGGCGGAGAGGGGGGGATTCGAACCCCCGTGCCGCTTTTGGCGACAAGACGCTTTCGAGGCGCCCCCGTTACGACCACTTCGGTACCTCTCCGAACTGTCAACACACGCGAACTTAGGATTGAAGACTGACAACTGACAACTGCGCACGGTTTGGGTTTCCAAGTTGTAAGTTGTCAGTTCTCAGTTGTCAGTTCGCCTTCTCTCTTTGAAGAACTCCTGCAGGATCGCCCTGCACTCATCCTCGAGCACGCCGCCCACCACCGCGATCCGGTGGTTGAGCGCGGGGTGCTCGTGCGCGCGTTGCGTCGAGGCGACGGCGCCGGCCTTCGGCTCGGGCGCGCCGTACACCAGCGTCTCGACCCTCGCGTGCACCATCGCGCCGACGCACATCAGGCACGGCTCGACGGTGACGTACAGCGTCGCGCCTGTCAGCCGGTAGTTGCCCGTCGCGCGCGCCGCGTCGCGCAGCGCCACGATCTCGGCGTGCGCGGTTGGATCGGCGCTCGCGATCGGCTGATTGAACCCCATGCCGACGATGCGGCCCTCGAGGACGACGACCGCGCCGACCGGCACCTC
>CAYHSN010000733.1:0-1700 GCA_964359235.1 uncultured Vicinamibacterales bacterium
CGTCGACGATCTCCGCGCGCCCGCCGTAGTTGAGCGCGATGTTGAACAGCATCCCCGTGCAGGTGCTCGTCTGCTCCTCCGCCATCCGGAGCTCCTGTCGCACGTCGGGCGCCAGCTCGTCGGCGCGGCCGATCACGCGGAAGCGGATGTTGTTGGTGAGCAGCGTCTTCAGCTCGAGCCGCAGGTAGCGCTTGAGCAGGCTCATGAGCGTCGCCACCTCGGTCGCGGGCCGCTTCCAGTTCTCCAACGAAAAGGCGTAGATCGTCAGGACGCGGATGTCGAGGCGAGCCGAGGTCTCGACGACGTCACGCACCGAGTCGATGCCGGCGCGGTGCCCTTCGACGCGCGGCAGGTGCCGGCGGGCCGCCCACCGCCCGTTGCCGTCCATGATGATGGCGATGTGCTCCGGCAGGGTCTCGAAGTTGATCTGCCGGGCGAGGGCTTCCTCGGGCGATCCCGGGGTCGCGACGGCGAGGATGTCCTGCAGGCCCATGTCGGGGATGTCGAGAAACTAAACCTTGATGATACAGACTGTTAGCGAGCCGGTGCAAGGCCCACTATAGATTACTTTGTGAAGCAAAGCAAAGCGCGGCGCGAGCCGTGAGGCGTGGGCCAGCGTGATCGTCATGGCGGCGGGCCAGCGTCAGTAGCGAACGCGGACGAGGAAGAGGCCGCACGCCGGGGCGGTCGCGCCCGCGTGTCCCCGGTCGCGCGACGCGAGCACACGCGCGACGTCGTCGGGATCGCGCCGTCCGAGCCCAACCTCGACGAGCGTGCCGGCGATGGCGCGCACCATGTGGCGGAGGAAGCCGTCGGCCTCGACGGCGATCGTGACGAGCGCGCCGTCTTCGTCTTCGACGCGCGTCACGTCGAGCTCGTGGATGGTCCGTTCCGAGGTCGCGACCTCGCTCCCGGCGGCGCGAAACGCGGCGAAGTCGTGCAGGCCGGTCAGGCACTCCCCCGCCGCGGCCATCGCGCCATCGTCGAGCGGTTGCGGCACGTGCCACACGTAGCGGCGCTCGAAGGGTGAGACCCACGAGGCGTTGCGGATGTCGTACCGGTACTTCTTCGATCGCGCCGAGAAGCGCGCGTGGAAATCGGGCGGCGCCTCGCTGGCGGCGCGGACGCGAACGTCGGCCGGCAGCGTCGTGTTCAGCGCGCGCATCAGCGCCGCGGGATCGATCGGGGACTCGAGCGAGACGCTCGCCACCTGCGCGATCGCATGCACGCCGGCATCGGTACGCCCCGCGCCGACGACGCTGACGGGACGGCCCTCGATCGGCGCGATCGCGTCCTCGACGAGCGCCTGGATCGACACGCCGTTCGACTGGCGCTGCCAGCCGACGTAGTCGGTGCCGTCGTAGGCGAGGACGAGTTTGATGATGCGCACGACCAAGAGCACGGTACAGAATCCAAGGGGCTGGGGGCAAGGTACCATAAGCGTTAACCTAGTGGTCCGCACCCTCGAACCGGTGAACAGAGAACAGAGAACGGGAAACGGGGATGAAGGGCGACGACATCGCAGAGCGGCGGCTTGAATTCGCTGTCGCTGTGGTGCAGGTCACCACGAAGCTGCCTGCCAACAGCCCTGGCCGGCACCTGGCTTCCCAACTCGTTCGGTCGGGCCCCGCGCGAGGGGCGCACGACGAGGAGGCGAGAGGTGCCGAGAGCCGGGCGGACTTCGTGCACACGATCCGCCT
>CAYHSN010000734.1:0-1699 GCA_964359235.1 uncultured Vicinamibacterales bacterium
TCACGATGGGCGCGCCGGTCGACGATCCACGCCTCCAGACGCATCCACCGTATCAGCACCTCGCGCGCCGACGGCCGTGATGACCCGGGGGAGGGACGCTCTTGGCAGGAACAAAACTCGGCACGGTCTGCCACAAACGGAAGCTCTCTGCGATCCAGATGAGCTTTCGCCTGATGCCGGAAACGGGCAGCGAGTTTCCGAGCTACAAGGCCGGACAATACATCGCCCTGCGCCGAGACGATTGCAGGCTGACCAGGAAGGCTGGCGTTGGAGCGGACGGCAGGCCGGTATTCGAACCCGAGCTCGATGAGTCCGGCCGGCAGAAGATCGGTTCGGTCACGCATCCCTACTCGATCGCCTCGGCGCCATGGGAGACGCTCGAGCACGGGTTCATCGAGCTCTACATCACGCGGGACATGGGCGCTCATGGACTCCCGGGCCGGCTGAGCGAGGCGCTCCTCGCGATGGGTCCAGCCACGAGTTGCGTCGTGACGTACTTCGACCGGATCGCCGGCACCTTCACGCTCGACGATCGCGCCAGCGGATTCGAGAATGTCGTGATGGTCGCAACCGGGACCGGGCTCGCGCCATTCATCTCGATGGTGAAGCAGCGGCACTTCGAGGCCGCCAGCGTCCGCGGAGACGGCCGTCGCTACACGCTCTTCCACACCAACCGCACGTACGAGGAGCTTGGCTACCACAACGAGCTGTTGGAGATCGAAGCAGCGGGCAAGCTCGACTTGGTATATGTCCCGACGGTCAGCCGCCCCAGCGGGCGAGACGTCGCCGATCCGCACCTGGGACGAGGGCGCGCAAACAACGTCTTGCGCCTCGTGCTCGGCCTGCCGACGAAGGAGGCCGAAGCGTTGGACGAGGCGAAGGCGAACCAAAGCAATATCGTGCAAGCGCAGGCGGTCCTGGGCAAGACCGTCCACCCGGTGCTACCCCGCCACGTGTCGACCTCAATGCTGCGCGATCGCCTAAGGTTCGACCCGTTGCGGACGGTCCTGTTCGCCTGCGGGAATCCAATCTCGACGGCCGACATCAAGCTGACAACGGAGCGTCACCAGATCAGCTTCGAGACGGAGGAGTGGTAGTGAGTGCCTGCAGACGACTGGCCGCCGGCCAACGCCGGATCGCCGGGCCGGCCGGTGATGCGGTAGGCGCAGCACCTGTCCCCCGACAGGATGTGTTCGACGCGATCGACCGACACGTCATGACCCAGCACACTGCGAAAGAGCGATAACTCGCCAGCGCACAGCTTCGGGCAGAAGCGCGCGGCTTTCGAGATCGAACAGTGGTTCTCCACGAGCTCGACCGTTCCATCGCGCCGGCGTCCCCACTTGGGCATGTACCCTTCCTCGCGCCGGATCCCGGCGAGGGTGGCCACGCGTTCCTCGAGCGGCGCATCCTGACCGGGCATCCGCGCGCGATAATTCTGGGCCTGCTGCCGCGTCCTCTCCTCGGTCAGGCGTTCGAGGCCTTCATCACCGAAGGCGCTTCGGATCGCCTGGAGCATTCCGACCGCGAGCTCGGCATGGGAGTCGGGGAACCGATCGTACGCCTTGGGCGTGAGCCGCCAGAGGCGGGCGGGACGGCCCACCTTGCGCCGTTCGTCGGTGAAGTCGACGAGCTCCTCTCCCTGCAGGACGGAGAGGTGCTGGCGAACGGCCATCGTGGTGACGCGCAGCTCGGTGGC
>CAYHSN010000735.1:0-1692 GCA_964359235.1 uncultured Vicinamibacterales bacterium
AGTCTGCCGTATGATGTCCGTCATGCGCGGATTCGCGGCGGCGCTCATACCATGGGTGTTCGCCCGCAACGCTCCGCGCCGGAGCGGACTATCCTGAGGAACTCCTGTGAGCGAACTTCTCGACAATCGCGCCCATCGCATTCGCACGCTGAAGGACGTCATCACGCGCCTCCACCACGGCGAGGCGCCCGCGGCCGTGAAGCCGCAGCTCTTCGCGCTCGTCAAGGCGTGCACGGCCGGCGAGATCGCGTCCATGGAGCAGGAGCTCATGGCCGACGGCGTGTCGGCCACCGAGATCATGCGCATGTGCGATCTCCACTCCGAAGCGCTCCGCGACATCATCGTCGAACCCGCCGTGCGGGTCACGCCGCCGGGGCATCCGGTCGACACGTTCACGCGCGAGAACAAGGCCCTGCAAGACACGGCCGCGCGCGTCCGCGCCGTGCTCGCGATGTTGACGCTCGGCGGCACAGACGATGACCCGATCGACCCGAACAGGCTGAACGAGGCGCGCGCGCTCTTCAACCAGCTCATGGACGTCGAGAAGCACTACCAGCGGAAGGAGCACCTGCTCTTCCCCTTCCTCGAGCGCTACGGCATCACCGGCCCGTCGAAGGTGATGTGGGGCAAAGACGACGAGGTGCGCGGGCTGCTGAAGGAACTGGGGGGCGCGCTCGCGCAGGAGGGCGCCACCGTCGGCGAATGGAGAATCGTGGCGCCTGCGGTGGCGGCGCCGGCGCTCGCCGCGATCGAGGAGATGATCTTCAAGGAAGAAAAGATCCTCCTGCCGATGGCGCTCGAGACCCTGACCGATGCCGACTGGGGCGACATCTGGACGCAGTCGCCGGAGATCGGCTGGTGCATCGTCGATCCGGCGCAGGGCTGGAAGCCGCCGGCCGCCCACGCGGGTCCGGCGGAGACCGGCGCGCTCATCTTCCCCTCGGGGTCGATCACGCTCGATCAGCTCAAGGCGATCTTCTCGACGCTGCCCGTGGACCTGACGTTCGTGGACTCCGACGATCGCGTGCGCTTCTTCACCGAAGGGCGCGACCGCGTGTTCGCTCGGCCGAAGGCGATCGTCGGACGACTCGTGCAGCACTGCCATCCGCCCGCGAGCGTGGACATCGTCAATCGCATCGTGAGCGACTTTCGCGAGGGCCGGCAGTCGGTGGCCGAGTTCTGGCTGAACTTCCGCGGCCGCTTCGTGCACGTGCGATACTTCGCCGTCCGCGACGAGCAGGAGACGTATCTCGGGACGCTCGAGGTCACACAGGATCTCACCGACGAGCGCGCACTCGAGGGCGAGCGCCGCCTGTTGCAGTATGAGTAAGCCGCTCATCAACCCCGGGATGAAGGTGGCCGCGCTGCTCGACCACTGGCCGGAGCTCGAGGAGGTGCTGGTCGCGCAGGCGCCCGCGTTCCAGAAGCTGCGCAATCCGATCCTGCGCCGCACGGTCGCCCGGGTCGCCACGCTCGAGCAGGCGGCCGGCATCGCGGGCCTCAGCAGCCGCGAACTGGTCATGACGCTGCGCCAGGCCGTCGGCCAGCCGATCGGGCCGGGCGCAGAGAGCGGCGACGCGGATGACACCGGTGGAGGCCGCCTTCAGGCGGAGGACAGTAGTGGGGGCCGCCTTCCGCCTTCGCATGAAGCTTCGGCGGACCGCCGTAGCCTTGGCGGAGGCGGTCAGGCGG
>CAYHSN010000736.1:0-1691 GCA_964359235.1 uncultured Vicinamibacterales bacterium
AGCACATGCTGGAGGAAGCGCTGGAGAAACGCCACGCCGGAGAGGGTCACCCGGCGGAGGGCCTGGGTCCGATTGTCTCGATAGCGGAAGGTGACCTGACCGTCCTGGATCCGTTCCAGCAGGCGAATGGAGCCGTCGCGCCCGACGGCCGGTGCAATCATGTCGCTGCGGCGCGCGGCTCATTCGCGATCGTTAGCCGTTCCGGAAGGGAACTGTATGACGAAGCCTGTACCTCGGACCAAGCGTGTCATTGCGGTCTACCAGTTGAAGGTGACCCTTCGGGATGCTCGGCCTCCGATCTGGCGCCGTATTCAGGTCCGCAACCACATCACCTTGGAGCGACTTCACCGCATCTTCCAGACCGTCATGGGCTGGACAGACAGCCACATGCATCAATTCGTCGTGGGCCAGACGTGCTACGGCTCGTCGGCTCTGGCCGAAGGTGGCGAGGCCAAGAGCGAGAGCAAGACCCGCCTGTTCGAGGTGCTCCGGAAGCGCAAGGATCGGATGATTTACGAGTACGACTTCGGGGACAGCTGGGAGCACGTCGTGGACCTTGAGGAGATTCTTCCAGTGCCTGCCGGTGGGAAGTATCCTTGGGTGGTTACGGGGAAGCGGGCCTGTCCGCCCGAGGACATCGGCGGGGTTGGGGGGTACGTCAACTTTCTGGAGGCGATCTCGGATCCAAGTCATCCGGATCATGCAGAACTGCTTGAGTGGTGTGGAGCCTCATTCGATCCGAACGCTTTTGACGCCCAAGCGATCAACCGGCGCTTTCACGGCGGTTGGGCGCGACGCGCGGGTTCGGTCCAGGGACAAGGGTAACAAAAGAGTCCGGGGACATGGGTAACACTTTGCGCCACACTTCGAGGCCAGGAGGCCCTCGATGCCGTGGCTGGAGACGTCACCTATGGACCAACGGAAGCAGTTCATCGAGGATTATCAACGCGGCCTGCAGTCGGTGACGGAGCTCGCCGATCGCTTCGAGATTAGCCGCAAGACGGCCTACAAGTGGATCGATCGCCACGAGCAGGACGGGGCCAACGGCTTGGCGGATCACAGCCGGCGGCCTCGGTCGTGTCCGCACGCCACGCCGCAGGGCATCGTTGACGCCGTGCTCGAGGCACGCCGGCATCATCCCCGGTGGGGGCCGAAGAAGCTGCTCCGCATTCTCCGGCGGAAAGATCCGCGCGAGACCTGGCCGGCCCGGACGACCGTGTGCGACCTGTTGAAACGCCACGACTTGATCCCGACCACGCGGCGCCGCCCGCGGCTCTCGCACCCAGGGCGTCCCCTGACGCCGATGACGGAGCCGAACGGGATCTGGACCGCCGACTTCAAAGGGCAGTTCAAGACGCGCGACGGCGTCTACTGTTATCCGCTCACCCTCGTTGATGGCTTCAGTCGGTATCTGCTCGCCTGTCAGGGGCTGCGATCGACCGCGATCGTCCTGGCCCGGCCGATCTTCCGGCGCGCCTTTGAGGAGTACGGCTTGCCGCGCATCATCCGTTCCGACAACGGCGTCCCCTTCGCCACGACGGCGCTCGGGCGCTTGTCGCGGCTCTCGGTGTGGTGGATCCGGCTCGGCATCTACCCGGAATTGATCGAACCGGCCCACCCCGAACAGAACGGCCGCCACGAGCGCATGCACCGCACGTTGAAGGCGGAGGCCACCCGGCCGCCGTCCGGGA
>CAYHSN010000737.1:0-1686 GCA_964359235.1 uncultured Vicinamibacterales bacterium
ATTCCTCAGATACATGTCGATGGCGCGCGCCGCGCGGCGTCCGGCGCCCATCGCCGAGATGACCGTCGCGCCGCCCGTGACGATATCACCGCCGGCGAAGACACCCTTCTTGTAGGTGGCGCCGGTCTTCTCGTCGGCCTCGATGTAGCCCCTGCGGCTGACGCGCAGGTCCGGGGTCGTCGATCGGATGAGCGGGTTGGCGCCCTGGCCGACGGCGAAGACCACCGTGTCGACCTCGAGCTCGAACTCCGAGCCGGGAAGCGGCACCGGGCTGCGACGGCCTGAGGAGTCGGGCTCGCCCAGCTCCATGCGGATGCACGTGATCGCCTTCACGCGGGCGCGCTCGTCGCCGAGAATTGCCACCGGCGCCGCGAGCATCAGGAACTCGATGCCTTCTTCCTCGGCGTGCTCGACTTCCTCCTCGCGCGCAGGCATCTCGTCGTGCGACCGTCGATACACGAGGTACGCGTGCTCGGCGCCGAGCCTGAGCGCCGTGCGCACCGCGTCCATCGCGGTGTTGCCACCGCCGATCACCGCCACGCGCCGGCCGCGCACGATGGGCGTGTCGGTCTCCGGGAACTTGTACGCCTTCATCAGGTTCGATCGTGTGAGGAATTCGTTCGCGGAGTAGACGCCGATCAGATTGACGCCGTGGATGTCAGGGAAGTACGGCAGCCCGGCACCGGTCCCGATGAAGACCGCCTCGTAGCCGAGTTCCGTGAACAGCTCGTCAATCGTGAAGGTGCGGCCGATCACGTGGTTCGGGCGGATTTCGACGCCCAGCGTCTTGAGCGCCTCGATCTCGCGCTCGACGATCGCCTTCGGCAGGCGAAACTCGGGAATGCCGTACATCAGCACGCCGCCGGGCTTGTGCAGCGCCTCGAAGATCGTCACGCTATGGCCCATCTTCGCCAGATCCGCCGCGACGGTGAGGCCCGCCGGTCCCGATCCGACGACGGCCACGCGATGCCCGGTCGGCGGCGGGAGCGCGGACGTGTCGGACCAGTGCATGGCGGCCGCGTAGTCGGCGATGAAGCGCTCGAGGCGTCCGATCGCCACCGGCTCGAACTTCACGGCGAGCGTGCACACCTTCTCGCACTGATCCTCCTGCGGGCAGACACGGCCGCAGATTGCGGGCAGCACGTTCTTGTCGAAGAGCGTGTGGAACGCGCCCTCGAAGTCCTGCTCGGCGATCTCCTTGACGAACTTCGGGATGTCGATCTCGACCGGGCAGCCCGCGATGCACGGCTGGTTCTTGCACAAGATGCAGCGGTTGGCTTCCTGCACGGCCATCTCGGGCGTGTAGCCGCTGGCGACTTCGCCGAACGTCGCGCGCCGCACCTCCGGCTCGACACACGGCATCGGCGTCTTCGTCTTCTGTCCGATCTTCTTCGCCATGACTCACCCCTGGACGAGCGCCGGCATTTGGTGCTGCGCCTGGCAGCGCTCGAGCGCGACGGCCTCCTGCTCGCGGTACGCCGTGAGCCGCGCCGCGAGCTCCGCGAAGTCCACCTGATGGCCGTCGAACTCCGGCCCGTCCACACACACGAACTTCGACTGGCCGCCCACCGTCACGCGGCAGCCCCCGCACATCCCCGTGCCGTCGACCATGATCGGGTTCAGGCTGACGATGGTCTTGATCCCGCGCGGCCGCGTGACCTCGCACACGGCGCGCATCATCGGCAG
>CAYHSN010000738.1:0-1681 GCA_964359235.1 uncultured Vicinamibacterales bacterium
GACGGCATCGTCATCGACATCAAGGTGTTCTCGCGCCGCGAGAAGGACGAGGGCATCAAGCAGCAGGAGAAGAAGAAGATCGAGAAGCTGCGGCGCGAGTCGAAGAAGGAGCGCGAGCGCATCGCCGACGTGCGGATCGCGAGCGTCTCCGAGATCCTCCAGGACCAGCTCGTCAACGTGCTTCGCAGCGCGAGCTCCGGCGAGGCCCTGGCGCGCAAGGGCCGCAAGTACACGCCCGAGTTCCTCCAGGAGATCGACCTGGACGACCTCGCCTGGGGCACGCCGGTGACCGAGGACGAGAGGATCAACGAGCGGTTCTGGGCCGCGATGAGCGGCGCGCAGAACGCCTTCACGCGCTGCGAGCGCGAGCTGGAGAAGGAGATCGAGAAGGTCACGCGCGGCGACGAGCTGCCGCCCGGCGTGGTCAAGCTCGTCAAGGTCTACATCGCGAAGAAGCGGAAGCTCTCGGTCGGCGACAAGATGGCCGGGCGCCATGGCAACAAGGGCGTGGTCGCGAAGATCCTCCCCGAGGAGGACCTGCCCTACCTGCCGGACGGCACCCCGATCGAGATCGCTCTCAACCCGCTGGGCGTGCCCTCGCGCATGAACATCGGGCAGGTCCTGGAGACGCACCTTGGCTGGGCGGCGCACGCGCTCGGCTACACCGTGGCGACCCCGGTGTTCGCCGGCGCCACTGTGGACGAGATCAAGTCCGAGCTGCGTGCGGCAGGGCTGCCGGAGGACGGCAAGAGCTGCCTCTACGATGGCCGCAGCGGCGACCCCTTCGATGAGCGCATCACGGTAGGCTACATCTACATGCTCAAGCTCTCGCACCTGGTGGATGACAAGATCCATGCGCGCTCGACGGGCCCGTACTCGCTCGTCACCCAGCAGCCGCTGGGCGGCAAGGCGCAGTTCGGCGGCCAGCGCTTCGGCGAGATGGAGGTGTGGGCGCTCGAGGCCTACGGCGCGGCCTACACGCTCCAGGAGCTGTTGACGGTCAAGAGCGACGACGTCGCCGGCCGGTCGCGCATCTACGAGGCGATCGTCAAGGGCGAGAACCCGCCCGAGCCCGGAGTCCCCGAGTCGTTCAACGTGCTCGTGAAGGAGCTCCAGAGCCTGTGCCTCGAAGTGCAGTTCGAGGAAGTGTGACCGGATCCAGAGCGAACCAGGAGGGCTGCCGATCGGGCCCGACCGGCAGCACCCACGAGGAGAGATAAATGAGCTTGGAAACGGAACTTCAGTCGACGCTGAACGCGGCCGCAGGGAGCCTGGGCCTCAGCCGCATCGACGACCGCGATCAGCGGCGTCGCGCGGCGTTCAACTCGATCCGGATCCGCCTGGCGTCTCCCGACGTCATCCGCAGCTGGTCGCACGGCGAGGTGACGAAGCCCGAGACCATCAACTACCGCTCGTTCAAGCCGGAGAAGGACGGGCTCTTCTGCGAGAAGATCTTCGGCCCGGTCAAGGACTGGGAGTGCAACTGCGGCAAGTACAAGCGCATCCGCTACCGGGGCGTGATCTGCGACCGCTGCGGCGTCGAGGTGACCCAGGCCAAGGTGCGCCGCGAGCGGCTCGGGCACATCGAGCTGGCGGTGCCGGTCTCCCACATCTGGTTCTTCAAGGGCGTGCCGTCGCGCATCGGCCACCTGCTCAACATGAGCATCCGCGACCTCGAGCG
>CAYHSN010000739.1:0-1680 GCA_964359235.1 uncultured Vicinamibacterales bacterium
TGCAGACCCACTTCGCCGTCCTCGAACTCGCGCTCGATGTCATCGGTCGACTGCGTCCGGTGCTCGAACTCATTCGCGCCCGCGATCGTGACCTGGCCGACCAGCTGCGCCGCAGCGCAAGCTCCATCGCCCTAACCATAACTCCGCTCTAAGCGCGTCGCGCCGGCGGAATCCACTGGAGTAGTCGCAGTTTGCTGGGAGCGGGAATTCGCCCGATGGGCGATTTTTTGCTTGCGCTATAGTCTGGCCATCTGTATAAGAGCCAGACATGGCATCCGAACGAGAGGCTACGCAGCGACGACGCCAGCAGCTCCAGGAGCAACTGCGTGCGCTCACATGCGCGCCGCTGATGCGCGGCAGCATCGTTGAGCGTCGGCGCAAGTGCGGCAAGGCGAATTGCGCGTGCGCGAGCGACGCGGACGCCCGACATGCAGGCAAGGTGGTGACGGTGTTTCTCGAGGGGCGCACGCAGGTGCTGCCGCTCCGAGGCGAGGATGAATCTCGGGTACATGGCGCGCTCGAAGCGTACGAGCGTGCGTGGCGGATCATCAACGGTCTCACCGCGTGCGAACTGGCCGACCTGCGCCGACAGGCGCGTGAGCGGCAGCGGGCGCGTCGGCGGAGGAAGGGTTGAGATGAGCTTGCGACCGCGCCGGGACGGCCGGCAGGGTATCCTGCCGTTCGTGGTCGAGCAGGCAGAGCGAGAGGCCGTCACCGCCTGTCGGAGACCACGCTCTTTGAGACTCGCATCCCGTGATCTGTGGCGCTGGCGCGGAGCGAACGCCGGCGCATGCCGAGCGGTGGTCGACGGATCCGACCTGAGAGGACGAGCAGGGGGGCGTTGGCGCTCCCCGCTGTGCCAGGGTGGTGAACGATGGGCGAGGTTAGATGTGCGGTTCCGGTTCCGATCTCTATAGCGGGAACCGGGAACCGCGGCGTTCAGTCGCGGCGACCGGCGATGGACCAGCCGTCGGTGGTCTTGGTGACGACGCCGTGGTCGGCGAGCGAGTGTAAGGCGGCGAGCAGGTCGGCCTTGCGAACGCGCAGGACATCGCGGATGGCTTGCGCTGACTGCGGGCGCGCCGCGGCGCGAAGGCGGTCGACGATGCGAGCCTGGAGTGGCTCGACATCGGCAAGGGACGTATGGGTGGCGTGCGAATCCTGGATCGCGAGGTGCGGGGTGTCGCCGGGGACCAGGCGCAGGCGGAACGGGGCGGGCGCTGGCGCGGAGCGGTGCTCGACGACAAGGACGCGGTCGTCCCCGTCGCGAGTGAGGTAGAGCCCGGAGTCGAGCCAAGCGGAGAAGTCACCCGAGCCGCGGAGCTGCTGGGCGGGATGAGCGGCGGGCGACTTGCGCATGTGGTGGACGAGTAAGATGGAGACGTCGTGCTCGCGCTGCAGGGTGCGCAGGGCGCCGAGCACAGCCGAGACGTCGCGGGCGCTGTTCTCGTCGAGGCCGGCGACGAGACGGACGAACGGGTCGAGCACGAGCAGCCGAGGGCGGTGAAGCGCGACGGTCTTGTGGAGGCGGTCGAGGTGGATGGCGTCATCGAGGCGCAGCTGAGCGACGTCGAGCAGGAGCAGCGGGACCTGGGCGAGGTCGAGGTGACGAGCGCGGGCGATGGCGTCGAAGCGTGTGCGCAGGTCGGGCGGCGGGTCCTCGGCGCCGAAGAACAGCAC
>CAYHSN010000740.1:0-1679 GCA_964359235.1 uncultured Vicinamibacterales bacterium
AGCGCTTCCTCGACCGAGATCTTCTGCTCGGGAACCCAGCCGTTCGGGTTCTTGCCGTCAATCGTCCGGCGCGTCACTGCGGCGTAGATGCCTTCGAGCGGGGTTGCCGGCGCGACGGGCCAGTCACTGCCGAAGGCCAGCGCCGCCTTCGTGTCAAGCAGCGACCGGAACGCGTAGGTCGTCTTGATTCTGACCGGCCCGATCACTTTCTCCGCCCAGCGGCCGTCGTCGATCGCGTGATACGGCTGCATGCTCGGAACCACACCGAGCGAGGCACATCGCGGGATGTCGGCCGGCGCGAGGTGCTGCGCGTGCTCGATGCGGAAGCGGCGATCCCGCGCGCCATCCTCCGTGCTGACGCGCGCGTAGGTGTCGAGGAGCATCGCGTTGGCGCGATCACCGATGGCGTGGACGACGACGTGCAGGCCGGCCTTGTCGGCGCCCGAGATCCACTTATAGAGGTTCTCTGGCGTGTTGACGAGGAGCCCGCGATCCTTCGGCGCGTCGGCGAACGGTTCGTGAAAGGCCGCCGTGTGCGAGCCGAGCGAGCCGTCCACGAAGCCCTTGAGCGCGCCGATGCGCAGCCACGCGTCGCCGCGACCGTCCGGTCCGAACTCCTTGCTCGCGATCGTGTCGCGCAGCCGTTCCCAGGTGGCGAGCGGGACGGCGGCGTAGATGCGCGTCTTCAGGGAGCGCGCGTCGCGCGCGCGCCTGAAAGTCGCCACGTCGCCCCAGCCGCCCATGTGGTGCACGGACGTCACGCCGTTGGCGGCCACGTAGCCCATGGCGGTGCGCAGCGCGCGGTCGCTCATCTCAGGCGTCGGGTCCGGCACCGCGCGATCGATGAGGCTCGACGCGTTGTCCTTGAAGATGCCCGTCGGCTCGCCGTGCGCGTCGCGCACGATCGTGCCGCCCTCGACGTCCTTCGTCGCCCTCGTGACACCGGCGGCCTTCATCGCGGCGGTGTTGGCGACGACCATGTGGCCGTCGAGACGGTTCACCGACACGGGGTGCTTCGGCGTGACGGCGTCGATCCAGTCGGCGCGCGGCAGCTCGCCGCCCCAAAGTTCGTGGTCCCAGTCGCCGCCGGTGATCCAGGTGCCGTCGGGCACCGTCGCGGCGAACGCTGTGATGCGCGCAATGAACTCATCTCTCGTGCGCGCGTCGCGAAGCTGCACCGATGACAGGTTGAAGCCGCCCTGCAGGAAGTGGACGTGCGAGTCGATAAACCCGGGAGTGAGAAGCTGGCGCTTCGCATCGATGATCGTCGCGGCGCCGGCGGCCGCGCGAATCTCCTCTGTGGCGCCGACGGCGACGATACGGTCGCCGTTGACGGCGAGACCTTCGGCCCACGGGCGCGCCGGATCGCCAGTCCAGACCTTGGCGTTGACGATGGCGAGGGTCACGGAGGATTCACCTTTTTGGGATTGGCCGGCCGCGCAGGCGAGGGCCGCGCACGTCGACGCCAGGAAGACGACACACAGCCAGGTTCGCATACCGATCACCGTCTTGTCAGTTCCAAGTTGTCAGTATCTCAGAGCGTGTGAAGAAATCGCATGGCCCGTAGCGCGCATCTTCAGATGCGCCCGACAGGCCGGACTGAAGTCCGGCGCTACGGCGATTTCTTCACACGCTCTCAGTTCTCTCGAAGATCCCGGTCTCCCGGTTCTTCCGGCACT
>CAYHSN010000741.1:0-1671 GCA_964359235.1 uncultured Vicinamibacterales bacterium
AGCACCCAGCACGTAGCACCCAGCACGTAGCACCCAGCACGTAGCACCCAGCACGGAGTCCTACCACGCTATCCCGTAATCCTCCCCGTGATTGCTCGACCCGCCCCACATCGTGCCGTGCTTCACATCGAAGAAGATCGCGTTGATCGGTCCTGACGTCAGGCGCTGGTAGTCCAGCCGGTAGCCCATTCGCGTCAGCTCTTCCCGCACCCACGGCGGCATGCTCTCGTTGAGCGTCATGCGTCCGGGCTGCGAGTTGTGCTCGCCGAACGAGCTGCGCATCTGGGCGCTGTTCATGTTGGCGGCCTCGGCCGCCTGCTGCACGTTCATCCCGAACTCGACGACGTTGAGGAAGAACTGGAGCAGGTTCTGATCCTGCGAGTCGCCGCCCTGCACGGCGAACGACAGGAACGGCTTGCCGTCCTTCAGCGCAAGGCTCGGCGTGAGCGTCACGCGCGGGCGCTTGCCCGGCGCGACGACGTTGAACGGGTTCTCGGCTTCGTCGGTGACGAACGCCTGCATGCGCTGGCTCATGCCGACGCCCGTGCGGCCCGCGATGACGGCCGGCAGCCACGCGCCGCTCGGCGTCACCGACACGACCCAGCCTTCCTCGTCTGCGGCCTGAATCGACGTCGTCCCGGCGAAGAACGCCTTGTCGAATGCCTCGCGTGCTGCAGCGTCCAACTGCGCGGCATCCGTCGTCTGCTTCCTGCCCCACTTCTCCAACAGGTGGAGGTACGGATTCTTGCCGCCCTGGAATGGGTATGGGTCGCCCGGCTTCGCGTTCGGGTCGTTCTTCTCCCAGGTGATCTGCTTGAATCGCTCCTTCGCGTACTCCTTCGACAGGAGGCCCTTCACCGGCTCGTCGGGCGGGAAGTATGGATCGCCGTAGTAGAAATCGCGGTCGGCGAAGGCGAGGTTCATCGCCTGATACAGCGTGTGCAGGTACCGCGCGCTGTTGTAGCCCATCGCCTTCACGTCGGTGTTCTCGAGGATGTTGAGCGACTGGAGGAGCGCCGGGCCCTGCGTCCAGACGTTCAGCTTGTAGACCTCGATGCCCTTGTAGGTCGTCATCACGGGCTCTTCGATCTCGACCTTCCACTTCGCGAGGTCGTCCAGCGTGATGAGCCCGCCCTGCTCCTGGAATCCGCGCACGAGTTCCTTGGCGACGTCTCCTTTGTAGAAGCGGTCGTAGGCGGCGTAGATCGCGTCCCGGCGGCTCTTGCCGGCCTTGAGCGCGTCCTGTTCGGTTTCGACCAGCTTGCGCAAGGTCGCGGCGAGGTCGGCCTGCTTGAAGATCTCGCCGGCGTACGGCGCTTCGCGCGCCTCGCCGAGGTGCGGCAGAAACACCTGCTTCGAGTACGGCCACTCGTGCAGAAGCTTCTTGTTGCGCTCGATCGTGTTCGCGAGCTGCTCTTCGATCGCGTAGCCGTCGGCCATCTGGATCGCGGGCTCGAGGACGTCCTTGAGGCTCAGCGTTCCGTACTCGGCGAGCATGACCATCAGGCCGCCCGGCGTGCCGGGCGTGACGGCGGCGAGCGGGCCGTCGTCGGGCGGGTACTTCAGGTTCTTCGACTTGAAGAGCTCCGGCGTGGCGCCCGTCGGCGCGACGCCGAGGGCGTTGATTGCGACGACCTTCTTCGTGTTCGGGTTGTAGATGAGCGCCTGCGT
>CAYHSN010000742.1:0-1669 GCA_964359235.1 uncultured Vicinamibacterales bacterium
CCGCGACGGCCTGCGGAACGGGGATGGAGTTGGCCTCGGGCGCGCTGCCGACGTTGACCGAGACGTACCCACCCGCCTGGATGATCTGGTCGAAGGCGGAGCGATCGACCACGAGGTCCTTCCGCACGGGGAACGCCTTCGCGCGCCAGGGTTCGAGCGTGATGGTGTCGCCATCCTTGAACCGCCGCATGTGGAGCTGGCACACCGTGCTGCCACGGTCGGGCCCGTGCGGGATGCCGTTGACGAGCATGCCGCACATGCCGCAGATGCCTTCACGGCAGTCGGAGTCGAAGGCGACCGGGTCCTTGCCTTTGGCGATCAGGTTCTCGTTCAGCACGTCGAGCATTTCCAGAAACGACATGTCGTGGATGATGTTCCCGACGGTGTACGAGACGAGGTGGCCGGGCTGATTCGGACCCTTCTGCCGCCAGATTCGCAGATGAATCGTCATCTTCGTATGCATGAGGACCTCGACGCCTATTTGTAGCTGCGCTGTGCGGGTTTCACGTACTCGAACTCGAGCGGTTCCTTGTGCAGGGTCGGCGTCTTGCCGACGCCGGTGAACTCCCACGCCGCCACGTAACTGAAGTTCGCATCGTCTCGCATCGCTTCGTTGTCGGGCGTCTGGCTCTCCTCGCGGAAGTGCCCGCCGCACGACTCGGTCCGATGCCGCGCATCGGTCGCGAGCAGCTCGGCGAATTCGAGGTAGTCGGCGACGCGGCCGGCGTACTCCAGGTTCCGGTTGAGGTCCCTTTCGGCGCCCGGCACCGAGACGTTCTGCCAGAACTCGTGTCTGAGCTGCGGGATGCGCGCGAGCGCCTGCCTGAGGCCGGCGTCATGGCGGCCCATGCCGACGTGGTCCCACAGCACGGCGCCCAGTTCGCGATGGAGCTGCCGCGGCGTCTTCGATCCCTTCACGGCGAGCAGGGCGTCGATCCGCTTCTGCACCGAGTCGGCCGCCTCCTTGAACGCGTCGTGATCGGTCGAGACCGGCGGCAAGCCGCCACTGGCGAGGTAGTGAGGCAGCGTGACGGGAATGACGAAGTACCCGTCCGCAAGGCCTTGCATCAGCGCGCTCGCGCCGAGCCGGTTGGCGCCGTGATCGGAGAAGTTGGCCTCGCCGAGCACGAAGAGCCCCGGGATGGTGCTCATCATGTCGTAGTCCACCCACAGTCCGCCCATGGCGTAATGCACGGCGGGGTAGATGCGCATCGGCACCTGATACGGGTCTTCGTCGGTGATCTTCTTGTACATGTCGAAGAGGTTCCCGTACCTCATCGCGATCGTCTCGCGGCCGAGGCGCTGGATGGCTTCCGAGAAATCCAGATAGACGGCCCGGCCGCTCTCGCCGACGCCGCGTCCCTCGTCGCAGACCCCCTTTGCGGCGCGCGACGCGACGTCGCGTGGCACGAGGTTCCCGAAGCTCGGATAGCGCCGTTCGAGGTAGTAGTCGCGCTCCGATTCGGGAATCTGTCCGGGCGCACGCGTGTCTCGGGGATTCTTCGGGACCCAGACGCGGCCGTCGTTGCGGAGGCTCTCGCTCATCAACGTCAGCTTGGACTGGTGGTCGCCCGAGACCGGAATGCAGGTCGGGTGGATCTGCGTGAAGCACGGATTCGCGAACAGCGCGCCGCGCTTATAGGCGCGGTAGGTCGCGGTGACATTGCAT
>CAYHSN010000743.1:0-1667 GCA_964359235.1 uncultured Vicinamibacterales bacterium
AGGATCAGTCATCCACGGATCTGCGCCTCGGCATGCGGGTGCGGCATCCGCAGTTTGGCGTCGGGACGGTCATCGCCATCGAGCCGCAGACCGCTGATCTGAAAATCACCGTGCGCTTCGCGTCGGTGGGACAGAAGAAGCTGCTCGCGCGCTTCGCGAAACTCGAACCTGCGTGAGCCGCACTCAGCGGCTTGTTGCCTCGAAGCGGCGCGGCGAGCCGGCAGGCGAGCCGTGGCTGGCGGTGGGGGTGGGGCCCCACCGCAAACCAGACAAAGAAAAAGGCGCACACACGTCAGTTGCCGGCTACTTGATCCCCGTGACGAGCCAGCGGCCCAGCCGCGCGCCGGCCGCGCCTTTCACCTCGGCGCGGTGCAGCGTGACGACGAGCTGCTTCTGGGCGGACTGGTTGTCGGGCGACTTGACCGTAGCCGAGATCGTCACGTCCTTGGTGACGAGCTCGCCGTCGTAGTCGGCCAGGTTGATCGGGTCCCGCGCGTCGTAGACGCTCAGCTCGGCGATGCTCCGCTCGTCGGACGCCGCTTTCCGCGTCTCGGACGCTTTCTTGGACACCGCCGCGGTGTCCTCGCGCCACTTGACCCATGCCTTCTGGACGTCGAGGTCTTTGCCCCTGAGCGGCTTGTTCTCACGCTCGGCGCGCAGCACGCGATCGATCGCCTCGATGTTCGCGTCCTGGTAGTTATTCTTCTTCTTGGTGAACTCGTCGTCTTGCTTCTTCGCCGCCTCGAAGGCCGCGTTCAGCTCCTTGATGCGGAGCGTGCGCCGCTGCGCTTCGCCGACGCTGACGACGCTGTAGCGCTGGATGGTGCCCTCTTCCTGGGGCCGGAAGGGGACCGTCGCGATGTTGGCGAGCGTTGTCTGGTCGCGCATGCGCGACGCGTCGAAGTATTTCTTGATGACCTGCTGCTCGTCGGTGGAACCTCCGCAGCCCGCAAGGATGAAGAGGACCAGGATGGGCGCGACGACAGGCAACCACGACAGAAGTTTCCGCCGGTGCATGATCAAGCCTCCTTCCGGAGATTGACGTGTGTGCGATCTCTCACTCAGCCCTCGGCTTGCGGCGTGTCTGAACTCTCGCCTTCTTCCTTCTCGACTTCTTCCCGTTCCGCCAGGCGGGCCACCGACACGACCTGGCCGTTTTCTTCCATCTCGATCAGCCGGACACCCTGAGTCGCCCGCCCGATGGTGCGGATGTCGTGCACGACCATGCGCAGAACCTTGCCTTGCTGGCTGATGAGCATCAGCTCGTCGTCGTCCTGCACGTACGCGATCCCGACGACGTGGCCATTCCGCTCGCTCGTCTGGATGTTGATGATACCAACACCGCCCCGGGACTGCACGCGATACTCGTCGAGCTCGGTCCGCTTGCCGTACCCGTTCCCGGTGACGGTCAGGATCGTGCCGCCGGGCCTGACCACCTCCATGGCCACGACTTCGTCGTCATGCCGGAGCGTAATGCCGCGGACGCCGTAGGCGGTCCGGCCCATCGGCCGCACGTCGGATTCCGGGAACCGGATGGCCATCCCCTCCCGCGAGCCGATGAACACCTCGTCGGTCCCGTCGGTCATCGCGACCGCGATGACCCCGTCTCCATACTCGACGCCGATCGCGATGATGCCGCCCGCTCGGGGGTTGCTGAAGGCCAGCAG
>CAYHSN010000744.1:0-1661 GCA_964359235.1 uncultured Vicinamibacterales bacterium
AGCTCGACGGGTTTCGCGGGGAGGCGAGCTTCAAGACCTGGCTGCTCACGATTACTTGGCGAAAGGCGCTCGATCGGCGCGCGAGCCTGTCGCGCTGGGTGCGCGCCCTCGTCCCGAGCCGTTCGAGCGGCGCGGAGGACGAGTTGGGACATGTGGTCGAGCGGCTGCCGTCCACGAGTCCAAGTCACGAGGATCTGTTCCTGCGGTCGGAACTGTCGGCTCATGTGCGCCGCCTGATCCAGGCGCTGCCGATAAAGCTGCGAGACCCGCTCTTTCTTGCCGGGTCGGGTGAGCACACCTACGAGGAGACCGCGGGAATTCTCGGGATACCGGTCGGGACCGTGAAGTGGCGGGTTTCGGAGGCACGGCGGCAGGTGAAACAGAAGCTGGCGCGCCTGGGATACGGCGATGACTGAGCAGGATCGGAACGAGTCGCGCGGGCGTTTGGACGAAGCGATCGACCGGACGGTCCACGAGCTGATGAATCGTGAGGCGCCGGGCGACCTGCGGGCGCGGGTACTCACGCGACTGGCCGAGCGCCCGACCTCGAGCGCCGAGCGCCGAACGCCGAACGCCGGATGGCTGAGGACACCGCGGCACCTCGCGTGGACCGGCGCCGCGCTCGCGGTCATCGTCGCGGTGGCGCTCATGGTTCCGCGCTGGCGCGAGCGGCCGGAGTCGTCGGTGGTTGGGACGCGGGCAACTCCGCTACCGCCCGCATCGGGCGAAGGGACGCCGGCGCTCGTGACGGCCCAGTCGCCGACGCAGCCGGGCGAGCCGGCTCCGCTCCGCCGAACGACTCTACAGAGGGCCGTGGCGGCCGCGTGGTCCGAACCGGACCGTGCTCCGTTCATCGATCCGCTGCCGGCGCCCGAACCGATCGCGATCGCGGCTCTCGAAACGGAACATGTGACACCCGAGCGGATCGACATCGCGCCGTTGCGCTTCGACACCGTGCAGATTGAGCCGATCCAGGTTCAACGCTGACCTTGGGCCCACGCAAGGAGACACCATGCGACACTCGTTCTTCTCTCTCCTCACTCTGGCCATGATGCTCGCGCTGCCGCGCGCGGCACTCGCTCAGCCGATGCCCGATCAGACGCCACCCCCGGCGGCGTCGAAGCCGGCGACGGCGCCGAAACCCGATCAGCCGCCGCCTCCCGCGAGGCCGGAGGGCCAAGGAGTCACCCTGGCGCCGGCGCGGCGACCGGGACCAGGACAGCCTGTCAATGTGAGAATCGAGTTCACGATCAACGATCAGCTCGGAACCGCGGCACCCGCGCAGAAGACCATCAGCCTCATCCTGGCCGACAGACAAGAGGGCATGATCCGCTCAGAGGGAATCATGCCCGGCTACGGCAGCGTGCAGCTCAACGTGGATGCCGAGGTATCGATCCTCACCCAGGGTCCTCAGCCAGGGTTCGAGAACAAGATCTTCGCGCGGCTTGGCCTGAGTTACGACCTCATCGACCCGAAGGCTTCCAGCAGTGAGCGTCAATCCAGAACGACGCAGATCCGTGAGAGCCTCACGGTCCTCCTCGAGAGCGGCAAGCCGATGGTGCTTTCCCAGTCAGCCGATCCCATCACCGACCGCAAGGTGACGGTGGAGGTGAAGGCGACGATTGTGAAGTGAGCCCAACACCCGTATAAAGGAACGGGCA
>CAYHSN010000745.1:0-1658 GCA_964359235.1 uncultured Vicinamibacterales bacterium
TTCTGAACGTCGGGTTGCGCTGGCAGCCCGATCGGGCCGGCTAAAGCCGGCCCCTGGAGTTTCTACATTTGATCACGCCGCAGCGCTACTCGTGAGCGCGCGGTCGGTGACCGTGAGATCGAATTCTCGCAAAAGCTCAGGATGTTCCACCATCTCTTTTCGCAACAGCGTGACGAGATCGAGGCACGACGGGCGATGAGCGCGTCGCCGCCACTTCGGCAGCGGAGCATAGGCGGCCCCACGGTCCGCACCGAAGGTCAGCAACGCCGCCAGCAGCAGCGCGCTGTAGGCCGCGACCGAGAGCACCGGCTGCTTCGGGACCGCGACGGGATTCCACAACTGCGCCTGGCCGACGCCCAAGGTGTCTTTCTCGTCTCGGTGGTTGACTTCGATCTGCCAGCGGTCGAAGTAGATTTGCAGGAGCGCGCGGGCCCCGGTGCGGATGTCAGTCGTCAACAGATACGCGGGTTGCCGGTAGTACCGCCTCGCGCTCTTGCGTTTGCGATAGGGCGTCGGGGCCACGATGAAGAGCCGTACGGGGCGGCGCCCCGCGCCGCGTTGCCAATGGATGCCCGTCACCTCTTTGTACCGGATCCGCCGACGCTTCCCGCCATAACACACCTTGGTCCTGCTCCACAGCTGCGCGTCATCCTGGCGTACCTGCTCGGGCGTAAACGTGGCGCGAGCGTAGAAGCGGCGCGAGCCGTCGTCGGCCGGCCGGCAGAGGCGGGCGTCCTTGCGCGTCCGGACAATCAGGTGCGTACGGTCCAGCAGCGGTCGCAGACAGGTGCGGTTACAGAAGCTGGCATCGCCCGCGAGGACCAACAGCTTCGCGCGACCGCCTGCCGCATCCAGGGCCTGACGCAGGCCGCCCGCCATCTGGATGAAGTGGTGCGACAAGTTATGCGCTTTGACCGCCTCCTTGTAGGCCGCCCAAACGGGCGCCTCGGCCTTGCGCGACGGTTTCTTCACGTACGACACTTCTTCAAAGCGCACCGGCAGGGCACGGGTGTAGCGGGGCGCGCGTTGATGCAGCGGCACCAACACCGATGCTTGCAGAAAGCGCACCGCGCGTATCAGGTTCACATGAAACGGGGGCGACAAGGGGTCGCGGTGATACGCGGCCTGCGGGATACAGTGCCCCGTCTTCCGCAGCCGCGTATCATCGACGGCCACGCCCACCAGCCGGCCGCGACAACAGGCCAGGGCCCGCGTCAGGATCGGTTGGAACAGCGCTTGGGGGTTCCACACACACCGCGAGTGGAGGAAGTACTCCGCACTCCAACTGCGAGCCTGGCCCCCGTTCGTCCAGATGATGCGCGACAGACAGCGCCGGCCCAGACACACCAACGACCCCAGCGCTTGGCGGACGGCGCGCCGCCAGGTGCGCGACTGCGGAAAGACCTCGCGCCACGGCGCCACGATCTCCAGCCACGTCGCGAGCAGGGTCGTCGTCATCGCGCCTCCGGCCGCAACCCGAAGGTATTCTTCGCCGTGCGCACAAACCGGTCGCCCCGCGCGACCTTCTTGGTGAGCGAGGAAACCAGGCTCTCGCGATCGACGGTGACGCCCACACCCGCCTGGATGCGCGCCAGGATCTCGGAGACGTGCAAGGGGCCGCGGGCCTTTTTGAGTACGTCATACGCCATGTCTACTTG
>CAYHSN010000746.1:0-1656 GCA_964359235.1 uncultured Vicinamibacterales bacterium
GGGCCCCCGCCGAAGATGAGAGAGGCGGTCATGACCGAGCGCATCACGATCGACCCGATTACCCGTCTGGAAGGCCACGGCAAGATCGAGATCTTCCTCGACGACCATGGCGAGGTGTCGCAGGCCTACCTGCAGGTGCCCGAGCTTCGCGGCTTCGAGCGGTTCTGCGTGGGCCGCGCCGCCGAGGAGATGCCGCGCATCACGCCGCGCATCTGCGGCGTGTGCCCGACGGCGCACCACATGGCATCGACGCGAACGCTCGACGATCTCTACCACGTCGATCCGCCGCCGGTGGCGCACAAACTCCGCGATCTGTTCTACAACCTCTTCATGTTCGAGGACCACACCCTGCACTTCTACTTCCTCGGTGGTCCCGACTTCATCGTCGGACCGACGGCGCCGGCTGCGACGCGCAACGTGCTGGGGGTCATCGGCAAGGTGGGCCTCGAGATCGGTGGCAAGGTGATCGCCGCGCGCAAAGAGGCGCGCGAGATCATGACCGAGATGGCGGGGAAGGTCATCCACCCCGTCTTCGGGATCGCGGGCGGCGTCAGCAAGCCGATGACGCTCGAGCTCGTCGAGCGGCTGAAGAAAGCCGCGCCCGGCTTCGTTGACTTCGCGGCGTTCTCGCTGCAGGCCTTCGCGGACATCGTGCTCAAGAACAAGGCTTACGTCGACACGATCCTGGCCGACCACTACGTGCACCACACGCACTACATGGGCCTGGTCGACGAGCGCAGGAAGGTGACCTTCTATCGGGGCCGGGTCCGCGTGGTGGACCCGCTCGGCACCGAGGTCGCGCTCTTCGAACCGCGCGACTACCTCAAGCACGTCGCCGAGCACGTGGAGCCGTGGTCGTACGTCAAATTCCCGTTCCTCAAGGCCAAGGGTTGGAAGGGATTCGTCGACGGCGCCGACAGCGGCGTCTACCGCGTGGCGCCGCTCGCGCGCCTGAACGTGGCCGACGGCATGGCCACGCCGCGCGCGCAGGAGCACTACGAGCAGATGTACGCGACACTCGGCGGCAAGCCCGCGCACAACACGCTGGCGTTCCACTGGGCGCGGTTGATCGAAGCGCTCCAGGCGGCCGAGGCCGTCGAGCACCTGAGCCGCGATCCGGAGCTGCTCGATCCGAATGTTCGGCGGCTGCCGACGGAAGCGCCGACCGAAGGCGTCGGCATCGTCGAGGCGCCGCGCGGCACGCTGATTCATCACTACCGGACCGACGCGAATGGCATCCTGACGGCGGTCAACCTGATTGTGGCCACGGGGCACAACGCCGCGCCGATCCAGATGTCGATCGAGCGCGCGGCCAAGGGCGTCATCCACAACGGCGTCGTGAACGACGGCCTGCTGAACATGGTGGAGATGGCGTTCCGCGCGTACGACCCGTGTCACGCGTGCGCCACGCACTCGCTGCCGGGCGAGATGCCGCTCGTCGTGCGGATCCACGACGCGTCGGGCAACGTGGTGCAGACGGTCGCGAGGCATGTGTGACGAACGACTCGGTGCTCCCGCCTCCGCCAAGGCTACGGCGGGCTCGCCGAAGCTCGAAGAGCGAAGGCGGCGGGGCTCGGGACTCGGGCTGACGGGGTCCGCCTTCAGAGCTTGTGAAGAAATCGCCGTAGCGCCGGACTTTAGTCCGGCCTGTCGGGC
>CAYHSN010000747.1:0-1654 GCA_964359235.1 uncultured Vicinamibacterales bacterium
GCGGCAGGGTCCGAGACGGAGCGGATGAGGAACTGCCCGGCCTGGACGTCCAGCGCCTCGCGGATGATCTGCGCCTCGCTGAGCTTGCGCTGCCGCGAAAGCCGCTTGAGCGTCCGCTCGTGACGCGCATCGATGTAGATCTGCTTGCGGACCATGCGGGCCATGGCTCGTCTCCCCCGGAGAGTATACATCGTCCTATACATCGCCGTAACTGTTTAGCGGGTCGGCCGGGGCAGCCCGCTAAACAGTTACTAGGCAAGCCGTATCCCGATGGCGCGGTGTTCGTGTTCGACCTGCTCGAGGCCAGCGCAGGCGGCAGCGCCATCACCGAGGGCGCGCGCAAGGTGGTCGGCGTGATGCAGAAGGTCGGCGCGCCGGTTTCACTCCGGGAACCCGATGCGCGTCAGCAGATCGCGGAACCGCGCATCCGACCGAAGACCCTCGAAGCGCGGATCGAGGTTGAGGTAGGGAATGAATCCTGCCCGGCGCTGGTAGGCTCGCTCGAGCCACGCGAGCGCGTCGTCGATCCGGCCGAGTCCGTAGTACAGCGCCGCCAGGTCGTACGGGGAGACATAGCTCTGCTTCGACTGATCGAGCAGCTTCGCCAGAAGCGCCTCGGCCTCGCGGCCCCGACCCGAGACCGCGTACGCGTGGCCGAGTGCCGACAGGTTCAACGCCGAGTCGGGCCACAGTTTCAGCGCCGTCTGGAACTCGGCGATCGCCTCCGGGCGTTTGCCCTGCTGCTCGTACGCCCAGCCGAGAATCGTGTGCGCCCAACTGAATTTCGGCTCCATGCCGACGCCCCGGAGCGCCGCCTCGGCAGCCTGCGGATACGCGCGCACGAACAGCTCGTGCCACCCGAGGCACGTCGTCAGGACGAGGCCCAGCGGGTCCAGCTCGACGGCGCGCCGGCTCTCCGCGACGGACTCCTTCCGCCGACCCACGCCCATGAGGTAGTGCGCATAGAGATGCCGGATCTCGGCATTGCTCGGGTTGAGATCGAGGGAGCGTCTGAACTCGCTGTCGGCTTCGCCCCAGTCCAAGTCGTAGTGGAGCGTGGCCAGCGCGAGGTAGCCGTGCCCGTCGGATGAGAACGCGTCTCGCTTCAGGGCCTCGAGCGCGAGGCTCTTCATCTTCGGAAAAGCTTCCTGTGGGGGCAGCATGCCGAAGAGCCCGAGGAAGAAGTACCCGCGCGCCTGGCCCGCGTACGCCGGCGCGTAGTTCGGGTCCGCGGCCACTGCCTGTTCGAAGGTCTTCAAGCTCGTGCCGAGATCGCCCTGGTTGTACTGATACAGGCCACGCAGGTACAGCTCGTACGCGCGAGGCTCCACGCGACGGTCCGCCAGGCGCGCCGCTTCCTCCGGCGATACGGTCAGCTGGACGCTCCCGGCGACGGCCAGCGCGACCTCGCGCTGGATGGCGAGTACGTCGCGTGTGTCGCGCTCGTAGCTCTCGCTCCAGAGATGGCGATCGTCTGCGGCATCGACGAGCTGTGCCGTGATGCGCACGCGGTCGCCCGCGTGCAGGACCGAGCCCTCGAGGATCGCGTCGACGTTCAACTCGCGCGCGATGTCGGCGAGCGGCTTCTTCGTACCCTTGTACCGCATCACCGACGTGCGCGAGATGACGCGTAGCGCGCTGATCTTCGACAGGT
>CAYHSN010000748.1:0-1653 GCA_964359235.1 uncultured Vicinamibacterales bacterium
CGACGGGCTCCTGCGCTGGAACGCGTTCGACACCATCTTCGCGCGCAAGGAGTACGCCGAGGACTACGTGATGGAGCCGATCGCGCGGCAGATGCTGAAGGACGACCCGGCGCTGGCGCGCGAGTTCCAGTCCCGGCTGGCCGCGGACTCCAGCTTCGCGCGCTCGCCGTTCGCGCGCACCGACTTCTTCTACCGCCGCACGCGCTGGGCCGACCCGGAGCAGGACCTCTACCCGGTCGCGCGCGCGCTCCAGGCGCCGCCGGAGTCGGTGCTGGAGCCCTGAGACGCGGGGGCCGGGCCGCCGCGTTCGCGTCCGGCTCGCCTGAACCGGCGCGCGACGGAGCGCCGAGATCGCGGTTCAAGACCTTGCACCATCCGGCGACAGCGATAGAATGGCCCGCGAGCGCGACCTCTCGTCGCTCGCCAACCGGCCACCCCGCCGTCCCGATGTGCGCTCAGTGAGGGCGTCAGCCGCGCCGCTCTCGGGAGCAGACCCATGACCGACACGCGCCCCGGCGGCCATCGTTCCCGGCCCCCCCGGCGTGCCTCGCGCCTGCAGCTCCTGATCCCCGTCGTCGTCGTCTGTCTCGCGGCCGTCGTGGGCGGCTACCAGATCGTCGAGCGCACGCTGATCGCCCAGCGCGTGTCCACGGAGTCGCTCGACTTCCTCCAGATCATCCGCGGCGTCGTCTTCTCCCTGCTCCTCGCGGGCTTCGGGGTCTGGTACCTGCTGCGCAAGAGTGTGCCGGTATTCCCTTCCTCGCCGGCCGTGGAGGCGCCGATCGTGCTCCTCGAAGTTGATGAGCGAGCCCGGCAGCATGCACGGTGGTTCGTCCACGCCCGGTGGGTCGCGCTGGGCGTCATCCTCGGTCTCATCCTCATCGCCGGGCCGCTCGCCAGGATGCTGCCGGCCGAGACTCTGGTGCCGCTGCTCGCCTGGTGGGGCGTGCTCGTCGCCGCCAACCTGTGGTTCCACCGGTCCGTCACCCGGGTGCGCTCGCCCGAGGGCCACATCATGGCCCAGGCGGTCGCAGACCTGGTCGTCCTCACCGGGTTGCTCAACGCGTCCGGCGGGATCGAGAACCCGCTCTACATCGCCTACATGTTCCACGTCATCATCGCGGCGATCGTCCTCCCGAAGCGCAAGTCGCTGGCCGTCACCACCGTGGCGCTGGCGCTGTTCCTCGCGCTCGTGGTGGGCGAGTCCGCACACGTCCTGCCTCACTACACGAACCAGCTGTTCCCTCATGCCTCGATCGCGGAGCTGGCTCACGGGCCGGGGGACGCCCACGAAGACGGGGATCTCCTCCACGCCGCCCATGACCCTCTGTTCGTCACCGGTGAAGCCGGCTCGTTCGTCTTCGTGCTCCTGCTCGCGTCCTGGCTGACGATGCTGGTCACCGACCGCCTGCGCCACAGCGAGGAGCGTCTCGAGCGGACGGCGCGCTCGGCCGTGCTCGAGCGGAAGCGGTTGGAGAGCGTGGTCCACTCGGCGAGGGTGGGGATGATCCTCCTCGACCCCGACCTCACCGTGCGCTGGTTCAGTCAGCTCGCGTCCGAGTGGCTGGAGTGGGACACCTCGGTGATCGGCCAGCGGTGTCCGCTCTACGCCGCGGCCGGGGAGGGCGAGCCTGGCCCGGCCGCGCGCGTCCT
>CAYHSN010000749.1:0-1652 GCA_964359235.1 uncultured Vicinamibacterales bacterium
CACGAGTCTGGCGGCCTGCCGGAGGCCTGAGGCCATCGCGCTCCTCGTCTGCCTAACGGCGACGCATCAGCCGCGCGCGCGCCCCGCTCTCTTGGAAGCAGGGCGCTTCGCGCGCGTCGGCTGCATGCGTTTGTTAGCCGGCGTTTGGGGTAACAGGCGTTCCGTCGATCGTCGGCTTGCCCGAACGAGATCGACGAGTTGCCGTGCTGTGAGACCGGACTCGACGCCGGGCACGTCGAGCGGCGACCCACTGCGGAGAGCCGGCTGCACGAGGAACAGTTCACCGTCGCGGCGCCGAATCTGCGCCTGCCCTTCGCGCTTGGCCTGCCGTAGCACATCCGCGAACCGCTGGCGCGCCTCCGAGCAGCTGTACACTTTCATTTCGGCAACTCCATGACCGGGACGCCGATCGACCGCGCGGCCCGAGCCAACGCTGCGTCCAGTGTGAGCAAGGGCGCCCGTGCACTGCGCGCCGCTTCCAACATGTAGGCGTCGTAGGCGTACACGCGAAGCGCGACTGCCAACTCCAACGCTTTGGCAACGTCGAGTTGTGCCAGGCGCACGGGAATCCGGCCGTAGCTTGCCCAGGCCGTCAGGACCACCTCCTCGGTGAGCCTACGCTTCCGGACCCCCGCGATCAGGGCATTCCCGACTTCCCACGGGAGCGACGGCGCCGCGATGAGGGAGCACCCTTCCGTCGCTGCGATGAGGGCAGGCCGTGACGCTTCGCTGAGCAACACCGCGAGAACGGCAGACGTGTCAACGGCGATGATCACTGGGCGATCTTGCATTTCGTACAATTGTACAATTAGCGATGTCGTCTTTCAATGGTAGGCGTTCGGTCCGGCTAACGGACTGGCGCTCACCCGCGGCCGTTCAGCGACAGGTCCGACGGCCGACGGGTGCAAGCGCTTGTTAGCCCTCACCGGTGTAGCCGCACACTCCCATACGCGGTGAATTGACAACTGGTAACAACATGTCGTTGCCGCAAGCGTGCTTCTTGGCGTGCAGAGCGCAGCAGAAGCCGCGGCCTTCGTACACACATTGAGCACACACCATTGTCGCGGGCTGGCCGCACAGGTCGCACGGCCAGACGGGTGGCTCGTTGCGCGCGACGACCCGGACGGGCTTCCCGAGGCCGGCTTTGACGACCCCAGAGAGGCGGATGAGGAGTTCGGTCGTAGAACCAAAATCGTATTCGTAGCGGAGACGGTTCCCCTCGGAGTCGAGAGCGTCGCCCACTCTCATGCTCATACTGATCTTCCCCCGCCCGGCCTCGTAGAACTCACTCAGGTGGCCGCAGCATTCGAGCCAAGTACGTCGCAGCAGTCTATCGAGTTCTTTCAGCTTCGCCTCTGGGTTGACGGCGCAATCCAGCCAGAACATCGGCGCCCCTGGGGCCTGGGCGCGAACGAGTAGCGCTTCCGACGGTACGCCTCCAGTCGTGGCAGGAAGACACTTGCGCAGATGAGCCAACATGGCGGCCTTGCCCGTGCGTGCGCCGCACGCCTCGCACACTCCAAACGAACTTCGTCTCGACATCCAAGTAGTCTCCAACTCGGGAGGGCTAACGGCTCGGCGCTCAGCCGCGAGCCGGGCGTGACGACCGTCGCGACTTGGCTTTCCGCCGAGCGCGGCTCGTCGGCTGCAGC
>CAYHSN010000750.1:0-1638 GCA_964359235.1 uncultured Vicinamibacterales bacterium
AACTTCATTCATCGGCCGCTCAGCGACATCTACGTGGTGTGGAACGAGACGCGGTTGCCCGGCGTGACCCGGCGCGCGCTGCTGCTCAAGTACACTCACCTCATCGCGTTCTGACGCGGAGACAGTTCCGCACAATCCGGAGACATTATTCGACAACTCCCATCGGGCCCTTTGTGCTACAGAATGGCTGTCCGGGTCGCGGAGCGGTTCTGCGCGCGGGAGACCTCGTCGAAATCACTATCGAGCGACTCGGCACGCTCCGCAACCGTGTCGTCGCCAAGGCAGGCGGTCCGAGCGAGCGGTAATCGGCGGGCGGACCCATGAACGCACTCTACATCCTCATCCCGTCGCTGTGCGCGATGGCCATCGCCTACCGCTACTACAGCGCGTTCCTCGCGACGCGCGTGGCGGTCCTCGACGAGGGATGGGTGACGCCGGCGCACACGAAGTTCGACGGGCACAACTATTACCCCATGAGCCGCTGGGTGCTCTTCGGGCACCACTTCGCGGCCATCACCGGGGCCGGCCCCTTGATTGGGCCGGTCCTCGCCGCGCAGTTCGGGTACCTGCCCGGGCTCCTGTGGCTGGTCGTCGGCGTCTGTCTCGGCGGCGCGGTCCATGACTTCATGGTGCTGTGGGCGTCCACCCGGCGCGGCGGCCGTTCGCTCGCCGAGATCGCCCGCGAGGAGATCGGTCCGGTGGCCGGCGTCACGACCGCCATCGCCATCCTCTTCATCATCATCATCGCGCTCGCCGGGCTCGGGCTGGCCGTGGTGAACGCGCTGCGCGACAGCGCGTGGGGCGTCTTCACGATCGGCGCCACGATCCCGATTGCCGTCGTCATGGGCCTGTACATGTTCCGGTGGCGGCACGGCGCCGTCACACACGCGACGATCGCCGGCGTCGCGGCGTTGATCCTCGCCGTGGTGGCCGGCAAGTGGGTCGCCGACTCGTCGTGGGCGAGCGTGTTCACGCTGGGCAAGACCGAGCTGGTCGTCGCCCTGGGTGTCTACGGCTTCCTCGCGTCGGTCCTGCCGGTCTGGCTGCTGCTCGCGCCGCGCGACTACCTCTCCGCGTTCATGAAGATCGGCACGGTCGCGTTCCTCATCATCGGCGTGATCGTCGTGCACCCCACGCTCGAGATGCCGGCCATCTCCCGGTTCGCCGCCGGCGGCGGCCCCATCATCCCCGGCAAGGTCTTCCCGTTCGTCTTCATCACGATCGCCTGCGGAGCGATCTCGGGCTTCCACGCGCTCATCGGCTCCGGCACGACGCCGAAGATGATCAACCGCGAGCCGGACATCCGGCCGATCGGTTACGGCGCGATGCTGGTCGAGAGTGTGGTCGGCATCATGGCGCTCATTGCCGCGACCGCGCTCCATCAGGGCGACTACTTCGCGATCAACGTCGCGCCGCAGGAGTTCGCCGCGCTGGGGATCGCGCCGGTCAACCTGGACGTGCTCTCGGCGCAGGTGGGCGAGCACGTCGCCGGCCGGCCCGGCGGCGCGGTCTCGCTCGCCGTGGGGATGGCGCAGATCTTCACGGCCCTGCCGGGCATGCGCCACCTCATGTCGTACTGGTATCACTTCGCGATCATGTTCGAGGCGCTGTTCATCCTGACCACCATCGACACCGGCA
>CAYHSN010000751.1:0-1634 GCA_964359235.1 uncultured Vicinamibacterales bacterium
GCGGGCGAGCCCGACGCGCTTGCGCATCCCGCCCGACAGCTCGGCGGGCATCCGCCGCTCCGTGCCCGCGAGGTCCACCAGCGCGAGCGCTTCGCGGACGCGGTCCGCGATCTCCGACTCGGCCATGTCGCGCCGCCGGCGCAGCCCGAAGGCGACGTTCTCGAAGATGCTCATCGAATCGAACAGCGCCGCGAACTGGAACACGAACCCGATCCGCGCGCGCAGCGCCGTGAGCTGCTCCCGGTCCAGCTCCGAGACGACCTGGTCGTCCACGACCACGCAGCCGGCATCCGGCTCGAGCAGCCCCACGACGTGCTTGATCGCCACGCTCTTGCCCGTGCCCGAGGAGCCGATGACCACCATCGTCTCCCCGTCCTGCACGGCGAGCGTGAAGCCGTCGAGCACCTTCTTGGGGCCGAAGGCTTTGCGCAGGTCGCGGAACTCGATCATCCCGTCCTCAGCAGCGTCACCGCCCAGTACGCGTCGAGGACGAGGATCAGCGCGGCGCTGTACACCACGGTGCGGGTCGTCGCCGCGCCGACGCCTTCGGCGCCGCCGCGCGTCGTGAGGCCGAGGAAACATCCGATCGTGGTGATGACGAACCCGAACGACGCCGACTTGATCAGGCCGAACTGCACGTCGAAGGGCACGAAGTACAGCATGAGGCCGCGCTGGAACTCGGCGTCGGTGACCGGCAGCAGGGTCGTGGCGGCGAGCCACCCCATGAGCAGGCCGGTCGCCATCGCGAACGTCACGATGACCGGGAACATGATCGTGCCCGCGATCACCCGCGGGATCACGAGGTACGCGTAGGGGTCGTACGCCAGCGTCTCGAGCGCGTCCACCTGCTCGGTGACTTTCATCGTGCCCAGCTCGGCGGCGATGTTCGCCCCGACGCGCCCCGCGAGCGCGAGGGCGGTCAGGACCGGGCCGAGCTCCATGATGATCGTCTTGCCGACCAGCGTGCCGACGAGGTAGAGCGGCACCGCGCCGGTGAAGACGTAGGAGGCGAGCAGCGCGAGGACGATGCCGGTGAAGGCGGCGATGAACAGCGCGATCGGGAGCGAGTCCACGCCGAGCCGGCGCATCTGGGTGGCGACCTGCTGCCCCCAGGTGCGCACGTCGGGAACGGCGCGGGCGGTGTCGGCCAGGAAATGGCCGAGCTGCCCGAACCCGGCGATGACGCCGGTGGTCCGACCGCCGACAACGGCAAGCACGTGGCGAAGATACGGCGGCGGGCGGAGGAGGGAAAGAATGTGATGAAGGGCGGCGCGGGGCCGCCCTTCTCACTTACGCCGCAAACGACGCGAGCGCCTTGCCGACGGTGCCCTCGCGCAGCCGCTTGAGGGCGCGGTCGCGGAGCTGGCGGATGCGCTCGCGCGTCACGCCGAGCATCCCGCCGATCTCCTCGAGCGTGTGCTCGCGCCCGCCGTCGAGGCCGAAGTAGAGGCGCAGCACCTTGGCGTCGCGCGGCGGGAGCGTGGCCAGCGCGCTCTCGATCTCCTGCGCGAGGAACCGGTCCATCGCCTGGTCCTCGGTGCTCGGCGTCTCCTCGGCGACGAACCGCTCGATGAGCGAGCGGTCGCCGTCGGGATCGAGCGGCGCGTCGAGCCGCACCTCGCCGCTGTTGAGCG
>CAYHSN010000752.1:0-1629 GCA_964359235.1 uncultured Vicinamibacterales bacterium
ACCACGGAAGGACCACGGAAGGGCCACGGAAGGACCACGGAAGGACCACGGAAGGACCGGGGAACCGTGAATCCAGAACCGAAAACCTTGAACCTGGAACCGAGAACCCCTCGGAAGACGAAGGAACGAGGTGCGAGGAACGAGGACCGAGTAAAGACCAGAGGCCTGAGGCCAGGGGCCGGAGGCCGGAGACCACAGGCAAGCCGCCAAGAGCCAGAGCCTCGGACCTCGGACCTCGGAACTCGGAACTGACGGCTGGCGCGTCGCCGAATGTCACCGGCCCTCCCGCTCCTTCGGTCAGCTTCAGGATGTCGTCCGTGATGTCGGCGAGGTCGAGGCCGTCGGGCAGCGTGATCGGCACGGGCGGGTCGGGGCGCATGAACTCCGCCACGCGCGCGACGCCGACGCGCTGCGCCATGCGCGCGCGTTGCACCTCCGAGCGCGCGTTGCGCGTCATGACGTAGCCGGCCATCCGGCTGATCACGACCTCGGGCGTCCAGGGATCGGGCCGCGTGCTGGTGAGCTGGAACTCGATCGGCAGCTTCTCGGGATGGGTCGTCACGTACGCGATCTGCGCGTTCACGCCGCGGACGAACGCCTCGACGATGCGCTTCGCGTCGGGCGCGTAGCTGCGCCACTCGACCTCCGGGTCGCCGCGATAGCGCAGCAGGCGAGCGAACGTGTCGCGATCGACGGCCGACGGCCCGAGGATCTGCGAGAGTCGCCCCTCAGCGGTGCGCCGCCACAGGTCGAGCTGCCACAGCCGATCCTGCGCGGCGACGAAACCCTGCGCGAAGAAGAGATCCTCGGTCGTTTGGGCGTAGATGTGGGGCACGCCCCAGGTGTCGCGGATGACCTCGACGGGTTTCTGCAGGCCGGCGAGCGCCAGCTCACCTGCGATCGGCGCGAGCGCCGCCTGAGCACGGGTGCGAAGCGACGCGGCATCTTCCTGCCGGCCGGCGAGCGGCAGCGCGGTCAACCCCAGAGTCAGACCGAGTGGCACCATCAGGGACCGCTGCATGACGCCTCCATAACCGGCCTCAGCCCATGAATTCGTTCCTCGCTCCTCGTTCCTCGCTCCTCGTTCCTCGTCAGTCAGTCGTCAGTCGTCAGTCGTCAGTTCCTGATCTCCACCGTCACCGTCAGCTCGATGTCCTGCCGCATCGACTGCCACACCGAGCAGTACTTGTCGCGCGACAGCTCGATGGCCCGTTCGACCTGATCGACGGGCACGTTCCCCGTCACGGTGAAGTGCAGATCGATCGCGAGAAAGCGTTTGGGCGAATCCTGGGCGCGCGCGCCGGCCAGCTTCGCGTGGAGGCCTCGGATCTTGTGCCGGCCTTTCTTCAGGATGTGCACGAGATCCATCGACATGCAGCCGGCGAGGCCGAAGGCCAGCGCCTGCATCGGCGACGGCCCGGCCTTCGACGCGCTGTCCAGTACGATCCGGGTCTCACCCGATGTGCCGGTGAAGATCAGCTCGTCCTTCCAGACGAGCTCCGCAGTGGTGGGAAGAACCTCAAGACTCATGAATGAATCCGTCCAACCGACGTAGGGCGCGACTTCAGAGTCCGCGGCGAAATCGCGCCGGGTGTAGCGCAGCCCTTCCGCCTTCGCTCGAGGCTTCGG
>CAYHSN010000753.1:0-1629 GCA_964359235.1 uncultured Vicinamibacterales bacterium
TTCGTGCCTTCGTGGCTCTTGAGTTCCTGCGGGTCTTTATTCCGATTCCGTTCTCATCGTCGCCACTTTCCAGTCTACGCTCATGTCATCCATCACCACCCAACTCGCCGTCGTCGGGGCCGGACCCGGAGGCTACGCGGCGGCGTTCTTCGCCGCCGATCTCGGCCTGCAGGTCACCCTCGTCGACACGGAGCCCACTCCGGGCGGCGTCTGCCTGTATCGCGGCTGCATTCCGTCGAAGGCGCTGCTGCACGTCGCGAAGCTCATCGCCGAGGCGAAACACGCGTCCGCGTGGGGCGTGACCTACGACGATCCGAAGATCGATCTCGACAAGCTTCGCGCGTGGAAGGACGGCGTCGTCCAGAAGCTCACGGGCGGACTCGGGCAGCTCTCGAAGCAGCGCAAGATCACGTTCATCCAGGGCCGCGCGAGCTTCGAGAACGCGCAGACGCTGCGAGTCGACCCCGTCACGGGCCCTTCGACGGGTTCGACAGGCTCACCGCAGGCAGGCTCAGGGCAGGCCCCTTCGACGGGTTCGACAGGCTCACCGCAGGCAGGCTCAGGGCAGGGGGCGCAGACCGTGACGTGCCAGCACGCGATCATCGCGACCGGGTCGCGGCCGGCCGCCGTGCCCGGGCTTGCGCTCGACAGCCCGCGCGTGATGGATTCAAGCGCGGCGCTGGCGCTTCCCGACATCCCGAAGACCCTGCTCGTGGTCGGCGGCGGCTACATCGGTCTCGAGCTCGGCAGCGTCTATGCCGCGCTCGGCACGCGCGTGTCGGTCGTCGAGATGACGGCCGGCCTGCTGCCGGGCGCCGACCGGGATCTCGTCAACGTGCTGGCACGGCGGATGGAGTCGGTCTGCCAGTCGATCATGCTCAACGCGAAGATCGTTGAGATGAAGGAAGACAAGAAAGGCATCACGGTGCGGTTCGACGGCGAGGGCATTGAGCCGAAGGAGCAGGTCTTCGACAAGGTGCTCGTGTCGGTCGGCCGCCAGCCGAACTCCGCGATCCCGGGCCTCGACAAGACCAGGGTGCAGGTCGACGCGCGCGGCTTCATCGGCGTGGACGCGCAGCGCCGCACGGCCGAACCCTCCATCTACGCCATAGGCGACGTCGTGGGCGAGCCGATGCTCGCGCACAAGGCGTCGCACGAAGCGCGCGTGGCGGTCGAGGCGATCAGGGGCGAGCGCGTGGCATTCGAGCCGCGCGCGATCCCGGCGGTCGTGTTCACCGACCCCGAGATCGCCTGGTGCGGTCTGACCGAGACCGAGGCGAAGCAACAGGGGATTCAGGTCGACGTCGCGCGGTTCCCCTGGGCCGCGCTCGGACGCGCCATCACGATCGATCGGCCCGAAGGCTTCACCAAGCTCCTCATCGATCCGGCGAGCGAACGCCTGCTCGGCGTCGGCATCGTCGGGGCGGGCGCCGGCGAGCTCATCGCCGAAGGCGTGCTCGCCATCGAGATGGCCGCGCTGGCCACGGATCTCAAGCTCAGCATCCATCCGCATCCGACCTTGTCGGAGACACTCATGGAAGCGGCCGAAGTGTTCTTTGGGCAGAGTACCCACGTGTATCGCCCCAAGCGGAAATAGGCAACGAGGCAGGCGGGCGCGGAGCGGAGCGG
>CAYHSN010000754.1:0-1628 GCA_964359235.1 uncultured Vicinamibacterales bacterium
GTTCTTCCGCGCGCTCGCCCACCCGATCCGGATCCGCCTGCTCGAGGGGCTCCTGACGGCCGAGCGAAGCGTCCAGGACCTGCAGGAGCGCCTCGGCCTGGACCAGCCGACCATCTCGCAACACCTCGCCGTGCTCCGCACGAAGGGTATCGTCGTGGCCCGGCGCGCGGGCACGACGGTCTATTACGCCGTGCGGGACCCGCTCGTGGGCGAGCTCCTCGGCACCGCCAGGCAAATCTTCAACAACCAGCTCGTCGGCACGCAGTCGATGCTCAAGGAGCTGAGGCGCGAAAGACGACGATGACGCTCTGCTCCACCATCTGGCGCTCGGGTCTGGCGACCGAGCCACCTACTCTTTTCTTTTCGAGCAGTTACGAAGACCGCCGGAATGACCCAGTCGCTGGATGCGGTGCTTCGCGGCTGACCGGCAACCGTCTGCGCGGTTGATGAATACATACTACTCATGTATCATGTAACCAAGGCCTGTGATCCAGTCCTTCGCCGACGAGACCACCGCTGATCTGTTTCGTGAGCGAAACACTCGCCTGGCTCGACGGATTCCTCGCGAGCTCTGGCGGATTGCCCAGCGCAAGCTCAAGGCGCTCGACGTGGCCGCACGGTTAGCCGATCTCACGATTCCGGCTGGCAATCGACTGGAGCGGCTGAAGGGCGATCGGGAGGGCCGCCACAGCATTCGGATCAATGACCAATATAGGGTGACGTTCCGGTGGGAGCAGGGACATGCCTACGAAGTCCGCGTCGAAGATTATCACTAGAGATCCGAGTTGGTTGGGGCCGGCGATCCCGCCCGGTGAGATCCTGCTCGAGGAGTTCCTGAAGCCCCAGGGCATCGGCCAGGTCGAGGCGGCCAGGCGGCTCGACATCTCGCTCAACCGCCTGAACGAGATCGTGCTCGGCAAGCGCAGCATTACAGCCGACACGGCTCTGCGGCTCGCGCGATTGCTCAAGATGTCGCCGCAGTTCTGGATGCGACTGCAGGCCGACTGGGATTTGCATCAGGCCATGCAGCGCGAGGTACGGAAGGTTTCTTGACCCTCGACTGGCATGCGAGGGATGAAGATGAACTTGAGAACCTTGAAGGACACCCCGCCTTGGGACTGGCCTGAAAGTACTGGGAAGATGTTGCTCGACATCCTTCGGGACGACCGAGCAGCAGAGTCCGATCTCGTTCTGGCCACCGAGCTTGGACGATAGGCCGGATTAGGGGTGGATTAGGGGCCTCTCGTGGGCAACAGAACGGCCATTCTCAGACCGCGGCCCGCGGCCCCCGGTGCCCCTGACACAGGGCACATGACCACCCGGACACAGCACAGAACCACCCCGGAGACAGGGCGCATTGCCCGCAGCACCGATTATCGTGCGGCGACGCCGTCTTCCCCGCGGAGGTCGGGCACCTCCAACGGGATCCGGCGCGCGCGCGGGACGCGGCTCAGGCCTCTCAGTGGGCAAGCCGAGATGCCGCAGGATCCGCTCAATCACGGTGGCCTGTTCGATCAGCGCGATCAGGCGCATGCGCCCGCCACACCGGGGACAGGACAACACGTCGAAGCCGGGGACGGCTTTCGAACCGGATCGCCCGGGATCACGGCACGCTGGGCTTCGTGGCC
>CAYHSN010000755.1:0-1615 GCA_964359235.1 uncultured Vicinamibacterales bacterium
GTTCGTCGTACACGGTTTCCCGCCGAGGGCGGCCGGCGGCACCGAAATCTACACGCACGATCTGGCGCGCGTGCTGCGCGATCGGTTCGCGGACGACGTGTGTGTGTTCACGCGCGAGTCAGACCTGGAACGGCCGGACTACGCCGTGCGGCGCGAGCGCCGCGACGGGATCGAGATCGCGTCGGTCAACAATACGTTCCGGGCGTGTCGCAGCTTGGAGGACAGCTATCGCCACGATCGTCTCCGCCGGATCGGCGCGTCGTTCATTGCCGAAGTCCGGCCCGATATCGCCCATATCCATCATCTGACCTGCCTCGCCACGAACCTCGTCGAGGAACTCGCCGCGCGCCGGATCCCGATTGTGTTCACGCTGAACGACTACTGGCTCCTCTGCCATCGCGGCCAGTTGCTGGACGTGGACGATCGACGCTGCGCCGGACCATCGGCCGACGGGTGCGCCCGCTGTCTCGGTGGTCTGGTGGCGCCGCGCGCGGCTGGCTGGGCCGCTCCTTTCTGGCGTGCCATCGAGCGCCGAATGCCCCGTGACCGGGCGGACTCACTGCACGCCTGGAGCCGATCGGCGGCCACCTCGATTGGGGGCACGGCATCGGCTCGGCGCGCCGCGGTCGTGCGGCTCGATCACATGCGGTCCCTCGTGCCGATGGTCTCACAGTTTCTGGCGCCGTCACGAACGCTCGCCGAGCGATTTCTCGACTTCGGCGTGCCGGCCGACCGGCTGCTGCACCAGGAGCAGGGCGTCGACGAGCGCCGGCTGCGAGCGGTCACGCGACGGCCCGGCGACCGCCTGCGCCTGGGGTTTCTCGGCAGCCTGATGATCTCGAAGGCGCCGCACGTGCTGCTCGAAGCGGTGGCCGACCTGCCGGAAGACGCGGTGTCGGTGCACCTGCACGGGGCCGTGACGCCGTATCACGGCGATGACCGCTACCGGTCCAGGCTCGAGCCGCTGCTCGGGCGTTCCAACGTGCATCACGCGGGCCCGATTCCGCACGAGCGCGTGGCGGAGGCGTTCGCCGCGATCGACGCGCTCGTCGTTCCGTCGATCTGGATCGAGAACGCGCCCTTCGTCATTCGTGAAGCGTTCGCGGCCGGCGTGCCGGTCCTTGCGTCGAACCTGGGCGGCATGGCGGAGCTGGTGGCGCACGAGCGCGGCGGATTGCTGTTCGAGGCCGGGAACGCGGACGATCTGCGGCGCGCCATCCGCCGTCTGCTCGACGAACCGGGACTCCTCGACCGCCTGCGCGCCGGCGTTCCGCGCGTGAAGACGATGGAGGAAGATGCCGACTGGACGAGGCGGGTGTACGCGAGGCATCTCCCGGCGCCGAAGCGCGCGATTGTCGGCGTGGAGCCCCTTCCGCTCGACGCCAGCAGTCCGGCTGCCCTCGGCTGGCCTCGGGCCAGGGAAGCCGGACACTACAAGGCCGCGCGTCCCCGCCTGGCCGCCGTCGTGCTGAACCACCGCACGCCCGCCGACACCCTGATCGCCGCGCGCGCGCTCGCCGGTTCGGTTCCTCCGATCGACGAGGTCATCGTCGTGGACAACGGGTCCGGTGATGGCTCCGAGGCGTATCTCCGCGCATCGCTCGATGGCGTGCGC
>CAYHSN010000756.1:0-1608 GCA_964359235.1 uncultured Vicinamibacterales bacterium
GTGGTCGATGCTGATGACCCAGAAGCCAGCCAGTCGTCGCCTGACCGACCTGGTCGGCCGCGTGTGGCGCCGCCCGACCGACGAGCCGGCCGACCGCGAGTCAACCGAGCGGCAGCTCCTGAAGGCTGCCAAGGCGCAGAACGCGATGCTCGCCGAGGTGGCGACGCGGCTCGACAAGATCGAGCGCGAGGTCGGCGAGCTTCGAGCGCTCTCCGACAAATTGTTCGCCCGCGTGCGCCACGTCGAGCCCGCCGTGCAGTCCGTGCTCCGCGGCATCTTCGTCGATCCGGAGGCGCTCCCGTATCCGGAACGACTGACGGCGCACCGCTTCCGCCTGAATTCACAGAATCAGGAAGACGGCGTGACGCTCGGCCTCTTCAAGCGCATCGGCGCCACCAGCCGGCGGTTCGTCGAGCTGGGCTCCGGCCTGAGCGGCGGCAATTCCGCGGTCCTGGCGCTCGAGTTCGGCTGGACGGGCCTGATGGTCGACGGCGACGCGCGCCACATCGCGCAAGTCGGCCGCCGGTTTCCGGGCGTCACGGCGACCTCGGCGTGGATCACCGCCGAGAACGTCAACGAGCTGGTCGAGCGTCACGGCTTCGGCGGCGAGATCGATCTCGTCAGCATCGACCTTGACGGAAACGACTACTGGATCTGGAAGGCGCTGACCGTCTCGTCGCCGCGCGCGGTGATCGTCGAGTACAACTCGATCTTCGGTCCCGATCGGGCGGTGACGATCCCGTACGACCCCCAGTTCGACCGGAGCAAGCACCGCTTCATCTACTACGGCGCGTCACTCGCGGCGCTGGCGCGACTGGCGTCACAGAAGGGCTACCGCCTCGTGGCGACAACCGCGGGCATCAACGCGTACTTCCTGCGCAACGACGTCGCGCCGGAGATTCCGACCTGCGAGCCGCGCCGCGCGTTCCGTCTGCTCGAGAAGTACGACGTGCTCATTCAGGACAAGAACCTCGACGTGTTCAAGTGGATCGCCGAGGAAGGGCTCCCGCTCGTCGAGGTCTGATGCCGCATCCGAAACGCCGCCAGGCCCTGACGCTGTCGAGCACCGCCGCGCGCAGGCTGCTGCGCGCGGTGCGCTTCGTCGTGTTCGACTTCGACGGGGTGTTCACCGACAACCGCGTGCTCGTCAGCGAAGACGGACGCGAATCGGTCGTCTGCACGCGCGGCGACGGCCACGGCATCGAGCTGCTTCGGCGCGCCGGCATCGACTCCATGATTCTCTCGACCGAACCGAACCCGGTCGTCGCCGCGCGGGCGGCGAAGCTGAAGATGGAGTGCGTGCACGGATCGCGCGACAAAGGGGCGTCGCTCGACGACATCCTGCGCGCGCGCGGCCTGGCGGCCGCCGAGGTTGCATACGTCGGGAACGACGTCAACGACCAGGGCTGCCTCGAGCGCGTGGGCGTGCCCATCTGCGTCGCTGACGCGCATCCATCCGTGCGGCCGCTCGCGAAGATCGTGACCGAGCGGCGCGGCGGGGAGGGCGCCGTGCGCGAAATCTGCGACGCAATCGTGCGCGCCAGGAGCGGGCGCTAGCCGTGCTAGTAACGAAGCTTCGTCCCCAGCCACTTGTCGGTTTGAGGCGAA
>CAYHSN010000757.1:0-1600 GCA_964359235.1 uncultured Vicinamibacterales bacterium
GCGCCAGAGCAAGAACGTGCTCGGTGTCGTCGAGTGAGGCGCCCCCCCCACCCCATAGCCGTTAGCAGTTAGGCGTTAGCCTCGGAACCGGGGATCATGTCCTCGACGCACGAGTCAACGGGGAAGATGCTGCACGGCTTCGGTGCTTCGTTCGTATGCTCGACTGAGCCTACGGCTGCGAGACGGCTGAAAGCAAAGTGCTAACGGCTATGCCCCCCCACCCACCATGGGCTTTAACCACATTCTTGGCCCGGGGTAGCGGCGTGGGCGAGAGCGGCGGGCATGGACCGACCCGAATCGCTCGACTGGACGGCGATCGAGGCGCAGCTGCCCGCGGACTACGAGGCGCGCGCGGCCGCGCGGAAGCTCGTGAAGCAGCACCTGCCCCAGCACCTTGGCGCGAAGGTGACCTCGATCGCTCAGATCCTTCGGCTGGTGCTCTATCAGGTGGCCCGCAACATCGGGCAGCAGCCAGCGGCGGCGGCGTTCGCGGCCGCGGAGCTGTTGGCGATCTCGCACGTGGCGCTCCACAAGTGGATGAAGAGGCTCGGTGGGTACCTCGGCGAGCTCGTGGCGGTCATGGTGGCCGACAGCCATGCGGCGTTCGCGGCCAAGCGATGGGCGGGCTACGAGGTGATCCTTGTCGACGCCACGTGCGTGCAACGTCCTGGTGCGAAGGGGACGACGTCGCGCGTGCATCGCGCGCTGCGGTTGACCGACCTGCGCATCGTGCACGCCGAGGTGACGGATCAGAGCGGCGGCGAGACCTTCAAGCGCTTCGTGCCATGCGCGAAGCAGCTGTGGATGGGTGACCGCGGCTACGCGAACCCGCCCGGGATCGCATGGGTCAAGGAGCACGGCGCCGAAGTGCTGGTGCGCCACAACCGCGGCTCGCTGCCGCTCTACGACGCGAAGGGCGCGCCCATCGACGTGCTCGCCAAGCTCGCGAGGCTGCACAAGCCGGGCAGCTCGCGCGAGTGGCAGGCCTTCGTCCACTGCGAGAAAGGCGTGAAGGTCGCGGGTCGTCTCTGTGCGGTGCGGTTGCCGCGCGAGAAGGCCGACGAGGCTCGGGCGCGAGTGCGGCGCGAGAGTGATGGCCCGCCGACGGCGGAGAGCCTCGCGATGGCGGACTTCGTCGTGCTGTTCACGACGGTGCCGCGCAAGGAGCTGCGCCTCGATCAGCTCCTGGAGCTCTACCGGGCGAGGTGGCAGGTGGAGCTCGATTTCAAGCGAGACAAGTCGACCACCGGTCTCGACCTGCTGCCGAACTTCCTCCCCGAGACGATCGAGTCCTGGATCTACGCGAAGCTGCTGCTGCACCAGATCACGCGGCGGCTCGCGGACTCCGGGGCCGCTTTTCCCCCCGCAGCCGTCGCCGGCGCGCTCGGCCCCGCGCAGCTCGAAGACGCGGCGTGAGCCGAATGCGGCGGCGGGGGCGAGTCGGAGTCTGTTCGCGACGCGCGCCTGGCATGTGGTCTCGATGATGTGGAGCCTGCTCCCCGGCGCGCTGCTTCCCATCGACTGGAGGAACATCGGTCGCTTCCTCGATCGATTCGTCGCCGAGCTTCAGCGCCCGAACGGCAAGGTCAGGCCGCGACAG
>CAYHSN010000758.1:0-1582 GCA_964359235.1 uncultured Vicinamibacterales bacterium
GGCTCTGGGACGTATACTTCGGACCGGTGAAACTCGGACGGATGGACGAACGCATCCTCCGCATTGAAGATCACAAAGGCCGGACGGTCAGGAGAAGGCCGTCACCGACGGACGGAGATCCGGCGAGTGAGTGCTAAGATTAGTTGAAATTCGGGTGGCGACCCCGTATAGGAGTGGGTGTTCCGGCCGGGACCACTCATTGCAGAAGGAGGTCACCACCCATGGCGCGGAAAGTACGACAGATTCGGCGAAAAGGAAAGGACGTCGGCATGGTGCCGGTGCCGATCGCCGCGGCGCCGGACCTCGACGCGTGGGTCGCGCTGATCCAGGCGTTGATTCCGGTCGCGCTCGAGAAGGTACATGAGGCATTGAACGAGGAGGTCGAGAGCCTGGCCGGCGAACGGTATGCGCGGACGGGTCGTCAGCCTGGACACGTGCGTTGGACACCGCAGCGCGGGTCGATCTCTCTCGCGGATCAAAAGATCCCCCTCCAGGTGCCGCGCGTGCGCGATCGGCTTCGCAACCAGGAAGTGCCACTGCAGACCTCTGAGCGATTCCCGCAGCCGCGGGTGTGCGAGATGGGGCTGTTGCACAAGGTGCTCGGCGGCCTCTCGACCCGCGAGTACGAACGGTGCGCAGAAGCGGTGCCCGAAGCCTTTGGGCTGAGCGCGTCGACCGTGTCGCGGCGCTTCGTGCGGGCGAGCGCGCGGACGCTGCGTGAATTGAGCGAACGGCGTCTCGAGCGGTACGACCTGGTCGCGCTGATGCTCGACGGCAAGACCTTCGCTGAGGACGAGATGGTCGTCGCGGTCGGCGTCACGATCACCGGGGAACAAGTGCTGCTCGGGTTCGTGCAGACGGCGACCGAGAATCGGAAGGTCTGCGCGGCGTTTCTGCGAGAGCTGGTCGAGCGCGGGCTGCGGGTGGAGGTCGGCCTGCTCGGGGTGACCGACGGCGCAAAGGGCCTCCACGCCGCGGTGCGGGAGGTGTTCGGAACCGCGGCCGTCTTGCAGCGGTGCCAATGGCACACGCGCGAGAACGTGCTCGAGTATCTGCCCGAGCGCCATCGCGCGACGTTTCGCCGGAAGCGGCAAGCGGCGTATGACCAGCCCACGCACGAAGCCGCGAAGCGCGCCCTGGGCAAGGTCCGCGCCGAACTGGTGCTGCTGAACGCCTCGGCGGCGGCCAGTTTGGACGAGGGCTTGGAGGAGACGCTGACGCTTCACCGCCTCGGCGTCTTTCAAGAGCTCGGGACGAGTGTGAAGACGACCAACGCGCTCGAATCGATTCACGCGCGCGTCGAGAGCCGGACCGCGAAAGTGGACCACTGGCGAAACAGTGAGCAGAAGCCGCGATGGCTGGCCACCGCGCTGCTCGACTTGGAACCACGGCTCCGGCGCATCAGGAACTATCGCGCACGACCGTTGCTCCGAGAAGCCCTTCGACGACAGCTGGAGGCGAAGAAGTCGGCGGCGTAAACCAGATGGGTCGCTACCGAATTTCAACTACGAATGGCATTGACCCGATCCGGCGGACGCCATGTAGGAGCTGAGGAGCGCGCCCAGAACGCGCGCTCCTCAGC
>CAYHSN010000759.1:0-1569 GCA_964359235.1 uncultured Vicinamibacterales bacterium
TCGGCGCTCACGAGCGGACTGGCGAAGATCGAAGGGCGCAAGACCGTCGTGTTCGTGACCGAAGGCTTCCCCGCGGACGAAGCGTCGGACGCCCTGCGCCGCCTCGCGGGCGCGGCGGCATCGGGCGGCGTCACCTTCTATTCGCTCGACCCTCGAGGGCTGGGCCGCACGCCCGCGACTGGCGACCTCGCGGATCCCGACTCTCGCCCAACGCTGCATCAGTTGCCGGCCGGGGTGTTGGACACATCGGACGATGGGCCGTCGAGCCTGGCGGCCGACACGGGCGGCTTGTTCATCCGCAACACGAACCGTCTCGACCTCGCGCTCTCGGAGATTGCGCGCGACGCGAGCGGATACTACGTCTTCGGCTACAGCCCGACCAATACGACCTTCAACGGCGCGTGGCGTCGCATCGAGGTGCGGGTGAAACGGAAGGGCCTGTCGGTGCGGGCCCGGCGCGGCTACCTCGCGTCGGGCGCGGCACTCGTCCTGACGCGTCTCGATCCGGCCTCGCCGTCCGTGCCAGCCGATCTCAATCGCGCTCCCGTTCCCGCGCCGGGCGCCGAGCCACCCGCGCGCGTGGAAGAAGTCGCGGTTCCGCCTGCGATCGGAGCGGCGGTGGTGAAACCGGCGGGCGAGCGTCCCCCGCCGGCAGCCGCCCCGGTGCCCGAGGCCGCGGAACCGGCTGCGCCCGCGCTCTCCGCGGTTCGACTCCGGCCCGACACCGTCGAGCGCGTCGCGCGCCTGCAGGCCGAGGGGGAAGGCGCGCGCGCCGAGCCCGGCGAGGCGGCCGGATCGCCGGGCACGGTCGATCCGCACGCCCGCGAGGGATGGGATCGATACCAGCGTGGCGATCTCGAAGGCGCGCGCGAGGCGCTTGCGGCGGCGGCCACGCCGTCAGCGCGACCGTGGGTGCGCTACGCGCTGGGTCTCGCGGAGTACGGACTCGGGCATCCACGCGAAGCGGCGGCTTCATGGGAGCGCGTGCGCACGGCCGTGCCAGCGTTTCAGCCGGTCTACTTCGATCTCGCCGACAGCTATCTATCGCTCGACGATCTCGGATCCGCGCTGCGCGTGCTGCGCGCGGCCGAGGTCCGCTGGCCGCAGGACCTCGAGGTGCTCAACGCGCTCGGCGTCGTGCAGGTGCGGCGGGGCGCGCTCGACGATGCCATCCGGATGTTCGATCGCGCGGTCGTGGCCGATCCAAAGGACGCGACGGCGTATTTCAATCTGGGCAGGGCGTACGAGATCCGGTACGACCGCTCGCAGCGTTGGAGCCGCGTCGCGAAATCCTGGTCCGCGAACCGGGCCGATCTCGAGGCCGCCCGCGCGAACTACCGGCAGTATCTGGCGATCGGAGGTCCGCTCGAGGCCTCCGTCCGCGAGGCGCTCGAGCGGCTGGAGCGGATGAAGTAGGCGCTACTTGATCTGTTCGAGCGCCTTGCGCGCCATCGGCGCCTCGGGCGCCTCGGGCGCCATCTTCAGGAACTGGGCGAAGTCGGCCTTCGCCTTCCCGGTGTTCCCCAACTGCAGGTGCGTCAGGGCCCGGTAGTAGTAGCTGTCGGGATA
>CAYHSN010000760.1:0-1569 GCA_964359235.1 uncultured Vicinamibacterales bacterium
CGTGGAGCCAGTATTCGCCGCGAAGGTTGCAGGCACGGGCCCATTCGTTGTCGGAAACTTCGACGTCTCCCGTTTGCGCGCGTCCCTTCACCTCGATCGCTCGGCGATGACCAGAAGGATAGACGGCCAGCAGGTCGAACCCGGGATAGTCGCTGAGCCCGGCGGCTCGCGCCTTTGGCGCGGTCGAGACATCCCGCACCATCGCGCCCGCGGCTTCCTCGAATGCGCGGGCGACTTGCATGGCGATCGCTTCCACGTGCGCGTCGTAGCGTTCGAGCTCGGCCGTCACCAAGGACGGGACGACGAGCGCACGAGCCAGCAGCACAATCCCGCCGACGGCCAGCTCCTCCGGTTCCGCACGGAGTGCTGAGACTGCCGCGACTTTTCGCTGGTCGAGCGCTCGCTGGTGTTCCTTCACACGTTCCAGCGCGGTCCGGGCAGCCGCCTGTCCTTGGTGGACCTTCTCCGTGAGGCTCCGCCTGGACGCCGCGAGTTCCGCCGCCTGGAAATCGAACCCCCGGGCCAGGAAGTTCTCGCGTTCCGAAAGTGTCGAGCGGAGTTCGTCCTGCCGGTCTGCCAACAGAGGCTCAGCGACATTGGTCCGAAGGAACTCGCTCGCGAGGAGTTCCAGCTCGGCCGCACGAGCGGCGAAGCTCACGTGCTCGGATGGGAATCGATCGCAGCCGCGCAGCAGGAGGAAGTGCTCGACTGGGCACATCTCGAAGCGGCCCCGATGATCGACTCTGAGAGCGACGAGGCGATTGTGAATCGATTCGCCTTGCCGACGGACAATCGAGAATTCCGCAACAAACACCAGGTAGGGGTCGGTCGCCGTCGGATCGATGAACGACGCGCCTCGCCGGGCATCGACGCTGAAGCGATCCAGCGCGAGAGATCGCAGACGTTCGAAAACCGGCTCGCCCGGATGCACGAAGACCGCATCATCTCCCTTTGAGCGGTAGACCGTCAGCTTGGCGCTGGCGTCCTGCGGATACTCATCGTTGTTCTCAAAGACTTCCCACAGCGGGTCCACGGCACCGCGTTCGATCGGACGTAGCGAGAATAGCCCGTCGAGATCGCCGTCGAGACGCAGTCCGAGCGCAGGCGCCGCGCCTTCGACGAAGTGCCGGACGTAGCCCGGCAGCAATCGCCGCAGGGCCTCTTGTTCGGTGGCGGCTCGCAGGCGCGGAAGCTCCTGCTTCACATCGCCACCGTCGCCGAAGCGCGTGCGGTCTCGCTCGCTGATCGCGTCCACCTGTTCGCGCGTGAGCCGGCCTTCCAGACGCTTGGCGGCATCCGCCGCGTTGTCCTGAATGAGTGCGTCGGCGAGGTACGACGCAATCGAGACGTTCTCGAAGATGCGGCCGACGACGTCGAACACCTTGTCGGATTTCAGCTCGCGCCGAATGACCTCGAGCTTCCTGAGCAACGTGCCGATGACCAGGCCCTCTCGCGTGTTGTTCGCGACGAGATTGACGATGACGACCGGGTCGTGCTTCTGGTTGAACCGGTGGATGCGGCCCATGCGTTGTTCGAGCCGGGCCGGATTCCACGGCACGTCGTAGTTCA
>CAYHSN010000761.1:0-1569 GCA_964359235.1 uncultured Vicinamibacterales bacterium
CTCTATAGACATCGTGTCGTAGTGTTTTCCGTGGCGTCCGGCTTCCCGCCGTCGCTTCGCTTCGGCGAGGCTCGCCGGAGCGCAACGTGCGAAGGCGGCAGCCGGACCCGACTCGCTGACGTGCGCGAGACGATCGTCTCGTGCGAGCGCGAAGAGAACAGGTGCGAGCGTCGTTCCGATTGCTCGCCGGCGGGCGTAGAACTATATGGGCAAGACGTGTGAACAGCAGACGCGCGGGAATCCGTCCGGTTCAGCGAGCCGCCAGCTCGCGCGCGTGCGTGATCTCACGACGGCCGACAGGCCGCACGTGGGAGGCCTCCACTGTCACCACGGCCGCGGTATGGCCATCGAGTGTCGTGAACTCCACTTCGAAGGCCGCCTCAAAGAAACGCGCCTTGCCGCCATTGTCGGGATCATCGCCAACTGCCTGCCCCATCTGGAAGCCGAGATCGCCGCGGGAGACCGCGTTCAAACAACGTTATAGCTACTTGACGTTAAGTAATATGGTGTAGCGTCGTCATGTTCGTGGCGGCGCATGCGGTGTATTTTCCGACGACGCGGTACCGCGTTCCAAATAGAATGTGTATTGTTGTTAATTGCTGTTCTACGCCGCCGTGGCGCTGGACTCGGCCATGCCGCGCGTCTGGCGGTGGACGCGCGAACCTCATGACGCGCGCTCGGGAGGGCCTCAGTGAGACCCGTGACGGTCGCGCTATTCCGCGTCGGACGGCTCTTCGCGCGGGCGCACAGGTTCTTCAATCACCTTGCGGCCGGCACGCTGCGGATCGACGACCTGCGGGCGGGCATCAAGCATTCGTGGGAGCGCGACGAGGCCCGCGACGAGGCCATTGCGGCCGGGCTGATGGACTGGGAAGAGGACCTGGTGACCCGATTCGTCAACCCCCAGGACCTCGTGCTGCTCGTCGGGTCTGGGCCGGGCCGTGATCTGGTCGCGCTCGTCGGGAAAGGCTACCGCGTGACGGGCGTCGAGCCCGCGCGCCGCGCGATCGCCACGGCCCGGCGCCACCTTGAACGCCGTGGCGTGTCGGCCGACATCGACATCATTGAAGGGTTTTTTGAAGACGTGGAACTGTCGAAGCACTTCGACGTGATTATCTTCTCGTACTGCTGTTACAGTTTCATTCCCGAATCCGGCCGGCGGATCGCGGCGCTCCGCAAGGCGGGCGCTCATCTGACAGACGGCGGCCGCATCCTCATCAGTTACCTGGCCCAACAAGCGGGCCATCCCGTGTGGATTCAATTCGCTCGAATGGCCGCGACACTCAGCGGTTCAGACTGGCACCCCGAGCGCGGCGACGTGCTGCAGTCCCTGGACGCCGCGCAGCCGCTGTTCCACTACGAGCATCCGTTCCAGCCAGGAGAGATCGATGCCGAGGTCTTGGCCGCCGGATTGCGAGTCGTCTATCAACGCGACATTCCCGACAACCCCGTCGTCGTCCTCATGCGGGCGTGAGCAGAGTTCTTAGCGGTGTTGGTAATTTCGCAACGCGCTCTTAGATTCTAGCGCCCGGGTTCTGAGGATTTCGCTCTCAGACTTCTGTCAGGCGG
>CAYHSN010000762.1:0-733 GCA_964359235.1 uncultured Vicinamibacterales bacterium
GTAGGTGAGGCGGCACAGGGAGTCGACCCCGCCCGCGAGCGCCCACGGCGCGCCGGGCCGGCTAAAGCCGGCCCCCACGGATGCCTCGGGCCGGCTAAAGCCGGCCCCCACGGACGTCTCGGGCCGGGTAAAGCCGGCCCCCACGGAAGAGCGCTGGAGCGCGGCCAGGCGCTCACCCATCACATCGTCCGACTCGTCGGCTCGCACATCGAACGTGACCCAGCGCTCGAGTGACACGGCGTCTCTGAGGCCGAGCACCGTGTCACGCGTGGCCGCGTCGTAGACGAGCGCCCGCATACCGCTGTCGCGGACGACGTGTTCAAGTTCGTGCGGGGTGAGGCGCGTGCTCAAGGGCACGAGCACGACGCCGCATTTCGGCGCGGCGAAGAACACATCGAGGAACTCGACGGAGTTGCCGGCGAGGAGACCGAGGCGATCGCCCTTCTGCAGGCCGAGGTCGCGCTGGAAGAACCGCGCGCAGGCGATCGCACGCGCGTTCAGGTCGGCGTAGGTGAGGCGGGCGCCCGTCGCGACGTCGACGAGCGCCGTCTTGGCCGGCGTCAGGCGCGCACGTTCGCCGAGAATATCACCGTGAATCATGAAATCAGACCGACGTAGGGCCGAACTTCAGTTCGGCCGCGTCCGGCGCCACGGAAGTAGCGCCCGACCATGAGTCACAGAAGTAGCCCCCAACAGCCCTAATGCCACCGCCGCCAGGGTGTAGCCCACCCCC
>CAYHSN010000762.1:743-1559 GCA_964359235.1 uncultured Vicinamibacterales bacterium
GGCGGCGGGGCCTGGCGCCATTTATGTCGCCCCATACTCTGCTTCACCGGCGCCGGGGCGACTTAAGGCGCGCCCTACGATGAGTCACTGAAGTCGCGCCCTACAGCCGTAATGCCACCGCGGCCTGGTTGTAGCCCACGCCCGATCCCACCAGCACCAGCAGCGCGCCAGCCGGCACTTTCTTCTTCTCGAACGCATCGTCCAGCGCCATCGGAATGCAAGCCGACCCTGTGTAGCCGCACCGCTCCATCACCGTGTGCGTGCGCTCCAGCGGCAGCCCGAGATCCTGCATCACGAGCTCGACGCTGGGCTTCCGCACCTGCGTGAACACGATGAAGTCGATGTCCGCGAGCGCGAAGCCGGCATCGCGCGCGAGCTTGCGCACGAGCCGCGGCCAGCCCTCGTGGTTGATCTCGGGCGGATAGCGCTGCACCATCCGCACCTTCGTGCGTCCGGCCTTCACCGACTCTTCGGTCGCCGGCTCGAATGTGCCGCCCGAGTAGATACCCCAGTAGCTGTGGTACGACCCGTCGGCCTGGAACGCCGCGCCGAGGAAGCCGGGCTCATCCCCGGCCTCGAGCACCGCGGCCCCGGCGCCATCGCCGTAGAAGAAGATCATCGGGTCGTCCGCGTTCGTGAGACGGCTCATCCGGTACACGCCGGCGACGAGCACCGTCCGGATGGCCGGGTTGGTCGCGATGATGCCGGCGGCCGCGGCGATCCCCGTCGGAAACGAAGCGCAGGCGCAGCCGACGTCGAACGTGCCGGCGTTTCTTGGGTCCAGCTTGTGCTGCAGGACCACGGAGGTCGCTGGCG
>CAYHSN010000763.1:0-1558 GCA_964359235.1 uncultured Vicinamibacterales bacterium
CCGGCACGAAGCTCAAGGGCGGCGTCAAGACGGTCACGATCAACGACATCATCCGGGAGCACGGCACGCGGAGCGGACCGAGCCCCAACGAATGGCGTCGCGCCACTGTGATCGTTTCGCGTGACGGCCTGCTGCCGCAGGAGCAGATGGACTTCTGGAACTTCTACGCGCAGCGGATCGAGGACCGCGAGCGGTTGGGTGTCACGAGCTACTGGGGCGTCGTCGGGTTCGACGCGGCGACGGAGAACAAGGTCGACCTCAAGACCGACATCAACCCGAAAGCCACGGCCTTGCGGGCGAACGCGGCCCACACCGCCTACACCGCGGACAAGATCGACCAGCCCCTCGACGTGAGCTTCCCGAAGTTCGGCACGCGCGACTGGCGGGGCGTCGAGTTCGACAGCCCTGTGCCGAGCCGCTTCAAGGCGGGCGAGCGGGTGACCTTGACCGGACGCGTGACGGCGACCGATCGAACCGATTTCAACTCGGCGCTGCTGCGGTTCTACAAGTACGGCGGCACGAGCACCGACGCCGTGCGGTTCTCCGCGGCGATCACCGGCGGTCGGTTCACGATCGACGTGCTGTTCACCGACGCCCAGAAGGCCAATTACAGCCTGGATGCGTTTCTGTTCTGGCCCGACTCCGGCGGGCAGTTCCCGCGCACCAGCGTGACGCCGGTGGTCGTGCAGTGAGCCGGACGGCCGTCCCGGCGTCTCGCGGATGGCCTCGTCTCGTCGCGGTGCTCGCCGCGCTTGTCCTGGCCACGGGCGCGCGCGAGTGTGAGAAGAGCGCGCGGCTGCGCGTCGAGCTTCGCACCGACACCGCCGCCGAGAGCGGCCGCCTGGTCGCGGCCGACACCTTCGCGGTGGCTCACCTTGACCCGCAGCGGGCTGTCACCGTCGCGGTCGCGCCCGCGGCGCCAGCGCTCGAAGCCTTCAAGCGCGCGTTCGGGCAGCGCGCGAGACCGGCGCAGAGTTCCGTCGTCGAGCTGGCCCTGCCGCTCGAGCCGCCCCGGGATCTGATCGGCGTGCCGCTCGACATCATCCTGTTCGCTGACGCGAATCACGATGGTCAGTGGAGCGACGGCGAAGCCTACGTGATCGCGTGGCACGGCGGTCGCGGCGGCTACCGCGCGGTGTTCGTGAGAAACGACGGGTGGAATCTCGCGGAAGGCGGCAAACCGCCGCTCTACCATTCGAAGCCGGATCGCCTGGTCGTGCGCATCGATCCGGTGATGAAGGCGGTCGAGCGGCAGTAGCCTCTTCTCGCTCTTTCGTGTCTTCGTGCCTTCGTGGCTGACTCATCGCGGCCCGATCGCAGCGTGCCACCCGTGACAGGCCTGCAGCCTGGAGCCCGAAGCCTTCTTACTTCCTGATCGTCACATCCCCCGAGAACGTCTTGAAGTACAGCTCGCGCGCCCAGGCGGTCGAAGCGGGTCTCGACCGAGACGCGCGCGCGCGCGTAGCCCTCGAGAAAGGCCACGTAGGAGCTGTAGCTGCTGACGAGGACGCCGCGGCGGCTGGCGGCCCGCAGGGCCTGGTGGATGAGCGACGACTTG
>CAYHSN010000764.1:0-1558 GCA_964359235.1 uncultured Vicinamibacterales bacterium
CGAACACGACGGTCTTGCGCCCTTCGATCTTCGCCAGTCCGCTCGTGAGCGCCGAGACGGAGCCAAGCGTGCGGCTGATCGCGGCGCGCACGGTCGCGGCGAGGAGCCTGGCCTTCTCCTGCACGCTGACTCCACAGTCGACCTTGGCGCACAGCTCGGGCTCGTCGGCGAACGCCCGATCGAGGACCACCCGGGTCACCTCGCGATCGCCGTTGGCGACGCGCATCGCTTCGACCTCGCTCGTGAACCTCGGCCAGTTCTGCAGATCGAGCCGGCGCAGTCGCGTCTCCGCGCTCGCGCGGGCCTGGCGCAGATGCGTCAGGAGTTCCTCGCGGTCGCTCGTCAGTCGCCCGCCGGCCATCCGGCCGCCAACCACCAGACCACCGATGTCCTGTGCCCGGAACTCGGCGCGGAGGAACTCGCCGAGGCCCGACCGCAGGCGATCGAAGCTTCCGGGCGAGACATGTTCGTCGTCGACGAACCACACGAACACGCGCCGTGTCACGGGCACCCGCGCCGGACCTTGCGCCGATGCCAGGGCCACTCGCGCGCGCGAGCCTTCCTCGACCACGTACAACGACTGGATGATCTGCGGGCGGCCGTCCTCGCGGATCTCGAACTCCTCGGCCGCCAGATCCGGGACGAACCGTCCCTCGCGGTCCGTCACGATCGCGTCCACTTCGACGACGAGGGTGGCGCTCCTGAAGGTGGGCTGCTGGGGTGGCGCCGGTGGGGCGACTTGATTAGCCGCGACGAGAGCGTGCGCGCTCAGCAGGCTCGCGGCGACGCCACGAAGCCATCTGGTCATGATTCGGTCGCGCTCGCGGGCCGGCAGACGTCCGTCAGGATCGAGCCAGGTCCATCAGGTAGAGCGTGAGCGTCTTGCGTCCACTCTTCGACAGATACGCGATCCTGGCGCCGTCGTCGCTCCAGGCCGGCAGCACCACGTCGCGCGTACCGGCGAGCTCCTGCTTGCGGCCCTGCTCGTCCATCAGGACCAGATCGCCGCTCGAGCTGGCGAAGGCGACCAACCCGAACCCGGCCGGGGCCCATCCGAAGGTCAGGCCCGGGACGACGGCCTCGTTCTTCCATTCGCCGAGCATTTCGCCCTTCAGGCGCAGCGTGTAGATGCCCACGCGCTGCGTCTGGTTGGCGGCCGCCTGTGCCTCGTCCACACCGAGTCCTGCGCCGGCGCCGGCACTGCCGCCACTCGCACCCGGGTCGCCGCGGGCGAGGTTGCCGCCCATGGGCGTCGCCGTGGCCTTGACGAGCTCTTCCCGGAAGTCCACGGCCACCTTGAACGCCGGCACGCCGGGCGCGGCCTGCGCCGATTTCCACGCCCAGTACCTGGCCGCCCACTGGGGTTCGGCGTCGACGCGTTTCAGTTTCCTGTCTGCGAGCGTGACGATGAAATGGCTCGTCTTCGCGGTACCCTTGCGATCGCGCTCGACCATCTGGACGTACACCTGCGACTGATCCGGCGACCAGGCGAGCCGCGCCGGCTCGCCCTTCACCTTGCCGCGATCGATCTCGATGGCCGGGGAAGGCGGCGCCGCCG
>CAYHSN010000765.1:0-1555 GCA_964359235.1 uncultured Vicinamibacterales bacterium
CCCGTCGAGCGTCCCGTCGAACACCGCGTTGCCGAGCCCGGCCTGCAACTCGAAATGGACGGACGGCCCGTCACGCTTCACGCCGCTGAGCGGGAGACCCGCCGCACCCTGCTGCGGAATGTCGATGGTGGCCGAAAGGGCGCCGGCTGCCTCAGCAAAGACGACGCGGATCTTCAGCGGGATGCCCATCACCTGGAGCTCGCCGTCCCACGCGCCGAGGAGGTCGGCGTTCGGGGACTGTGGGGAGGCGCCGGCCATCGATGACACGGCCAGCGCAAAAACCGTGATGAACAAGACAGCGAACAGGCGGCGCATGAGAGGTACCTCAGGCTGCAGGCGATGGGCCAGCCGGGCAGGCCTGAAGGCCTACGCTACGACCGTCACGACGCCGGGCCGACCAAGGTCGGCCCCTACATGCTGCATACGCGGGCCGAGCCCTTCGACGCCGCTCAGGGCAGGCAAGCTCGGCCCCTACTGTCATCGAAACTGGTTACTGGTTACCGGTTACCTACTCGTTCCTCGTTCCTCATTCCTCGTTCCTCACCCAATCGTCTCCCTGAACAGCCTGTAGAAATTCTGTCCCAGGATCTTGTCGACGTCCGCAGCCTTGTAGCTGCGCTTTGCCAGGCCGTCGGCGATCGTGTCCATGCGGCGCGGATGGTTCAGCTCGGCGATGAAAAACGGCCAGCGGAACGTGGACGCGGTCACCGGGCGCAGGCGCGACAGCTCCGCGATGAGCTTCTGTTTCTCTTCTTCGGTGTCGGGAATGCGCCGGTGCTCGCGGTCGCTGCCGATGCCGACGTGCTCGATGCCGGCGACCTTGACCGCGTGATCGACGTGGCGCAGGAAGTCGTCCAGCGTGTTGCGGTCCTTGGCGCCGAGGTACGGATTGATCTGGAAGATGCCGACGACGCCCCCGCGATCGGCGAGCGCGCGCAGCGCCTCGTCAGACTTGGCGCGCGGGTGATCGAACACCGCCTGGCAACTGCTGTGCGTGATGGCCACCGGCTTCTTCGACAGCCTGATCCCGTCGAGCGTCGTGACCGCGCCGCAGTGCGACAGGTCCACCAGCATGTTCATCTGGTTCATCGCGGCGACCACCTCGATGCCGAAGATGCTCAGGCCCGCGTTCGTCCGCTCGAGACAGCCGTCGCCGACCAGGTTCCGGGTGTTGTAGGTGAGCTGGACGATGCGAATGCCCATGTCGTAGAGCGTCTTTAGACGGCCGAGGTCGTCCTGGATCGGCGTGGCGTTCTGCGTGTAGTACACGAGACCGATCGTGCCGCGCTCGCGCGCGCGATCGAGGTTCGCGACCGACGTGGCTTTCGACAGGCGCTCGGGGTTCTTCGTGATGTGCGCGTCGTAGGCGTCGAGCTCCTGCTTCATGTCGTCGAAGGCCGACGGCCCGTGGAGCGCCGGGTTGCCCAGCGTAATCACGCACCCGCGCATGCCGCTCGCGCGCATCTCGTCGAGGAGCGCCGGTTCGTAGTCGAGGTGGATCTCGCCGAGGCCGTCGATGACGAGCCGGTTGGCGTTCGGGCCGGACTGGCGCGAG
>CAYHSN010000766.1:0-1553 GCA_964359235.1 uncultured Vicinamibacterales bacterium
CTAGACAGTATGACTTCGACGGCAGCACACGGCTGACCTCCGGTATCGTCGCGGGTTAGCCTGTGTCGGCCAGAGCCGCAGCGTTGCCAGGACCGCAGCGCTGTGTTCCCGGAGGTCAGCCATGGCACAGCCTACTCCTCTTTTTGTTGGTCTCGACGTCCACAAAGATTCCATCGCCGTCGCCCATGCCCAGGGGCAATCCGCCGACCCGCCGGTGTTCGTCGGTGCCATTGGGCCGCGCCAGGCGGACCTCGACAAACTGATCCGGCGACTCGAGGCGAAGACGCCGGCGTTGGTGTTCGCGTACGAGGCCGGCCCCAGTGGGTACGTCCTGCATCGCTATCTGACCGGCCGGGGCTTTCTGTGTCAGGTGGTGGCGCCCTCGCTCATCCCGAAGAAGCCGGGCGACAAGGTCAAGACCGATCGACGCGACGCCGTGGCCCTCGCGCGCTTGCTCCGCTCGGGCGATCTGACGCGCGTGTACGTGCCGACGGTCGACGATGAAGCGATGCGCGATCTCTGTCGGGCCCGCGATGCGGCGCGGCTGACGCTCAAGAACGCGAAGCTCCGGCTGAAGGCGTTTCTGCTCCGGCTTGGGCGGCACTATGTGGGGCGGGCCGACTGGAATGAGGCCCATCGACGCTACCTCGCGAAGGTCGTCTGCCCCACGCCGGCGCAACAGATCGTGTTTCAGGAATCGGTCCGCGCCGTCGATGAGCAGGTGGATCGAATGCATCGCCTCGAGGCCGAGCTGCTCGAGCGGGCGCCGGCCTGGCGGCTGTATCCGGTCGTCCACGCGCTGCAGGCCCTGCGCGGCGTCCAATTCCTCGTCGCGATCACCGTCGTCGCCGAGCTCGGCGACCTCACGCGCTTCGACTCGCCGCGCCAACTCGCCGCGTTCGTCGGGCTCGTGCCGTCGGAATACTCGACGGGCCTGTCGCGGCGGCTCGGGGCCATCACCAAGACCGGCAACGGCCGCGCGCGCCGCGCCTTGATCGAAGGCGCGTGGGCGTATCGCCATCCCGCGAAGGTCTCGGAACACATCCAGCGCCGCATCGACACCCTGCCGAAACCGATTCAGGACATCGGGTGGAAAGCGCAGGTCCGGTTGTGCAAGCGCTTTCGCCGGCTCACCGCGCGCGGCAAGCATCCGAACGTGGCCGTCACGGCCATCGCGCGCGAACTCATCGCGTTCATGTGGGCGATTGCGAAGGAGGTCCCGATCACGACGTAAGCGTCGTCCACCAGGTCTCGGATCGGCGTCGGGGTGCGGCCCCGGTTATCCGCGCAGCCCTCGTCGACGTTAAGAGGCGGCTCCGGTCGATCCTCGTCCCTAGATCGAGGCAGGCGCGTTGACGGTTCCCAGTCAGGTGGTACTCAATCCACGGATCTCAGCAGGATCAACCGTCGGTGTGACTGGCTCCATCTCGGCGCTGACCCGAGTGTGTTCAGGCGAAGAACAACGACAGGAGAAGAACAAAGAAAAGAGCGCTGATAGGTAAACAGCCCTCGTCGAAATCTCGGCTCAATTGACAACCGAAGTCATATCAACG
>CAYHSN010000767.1:0-1543 GCA_964359235.1 uncultured Vicinamibacterales bacterium
ACGGCGTCAGCAGGCCGTAGGTGTGATAGTGAGTGCCCTCTTCGCCGAAACGTGGGAGCTGCACAATCCAAGCGTCACCAACAGCGTCGATCTTCGAAGGCCTGCCGACGAGTTTCACCTGATCCGGCATTGGTCATCTCCGGTCTCGATCCACGCGCAGGCCGGACTGAAGTCCGGCGCTACGACTGCTCTTTCTCTCGTCACTCGTTCCTCGTTCCTCGTTCCTCGTTCCTCGTTCCTCGTCCCTACCAGCCTCTTTCAAGCACCGCGCACGTCACGTGACTCCCGACGCCCGCGTGGGAGATCGCAAGCCCGCGCCGGGGATGCTTCACCTGCAGGCTCGTCCAGTCGGCCGGCTTCGTCTTGCCGAAGCGGGTCCACATCTTCGGGTCGCCGTGAAACCGGTCGTACTTCCCCTGCAACTGCCAGAACACCTCGCCGCACTGGAAAATCCCCGTCGCGCCCACCGCGTGCATCGTCCCGAGCAGGCCGCCCGAGAGATTGCTCGGACACTTGCCGGGTTTCCCGGTGTGCGGATTGACGTGGTAGCACTCGCCGGAGGTGACGTACTCCTGCTCGCGGCCGTAAAGCGTGAGACCGACGTCGCCGTAGGTCTGGAGGTCCGAGATCGTGAACGCGTCGTGCGTCTCGACGAGATCGAGATCGTCGATCGGCACCTGGATGCCGGCCATGCGATAGACCATGTAAGCCGCGAAGCGCGTTGCGCCGAAGCTCTCGAACCCCGGCCACCGTCCGTCCTGCTTCTTCATCTCCTCATAGAGCCAGCGGTAGCCTTCTTCTGTCTCGTGCGGCAGGAGCGGGATCTTCATGGGCCGGCGATCGCCGGTGCGCAGCGTGTGCGACCCGCCGCAGATGGAGAGGCGGACGGGGTAATCGGTCAGCGCGTAGGCCAGCTCCTCCGAGCACAGGAGCGCCGCCGAGGAGCCGACGCTCATCGCGCAGCACTCCAGGAAGCGCAGCGGGTCCGACACGATCTCGCCGCTCAGCACTTCCTCGATCGTGTGGCGGCCGGCCTGCTGCGCGAACGGTGAGTGGCACGCGTAGCCGCGGTTCTTGACCGCGATCGCCGCACGCACGCGCTCGTCGACGCGGTACATCTCCTGGAACCGGCGAGCCATCGGCGCGTAGTAGCTTGCGTAGATCCGGCCCAGCCGCGTTTCGAAATCCTTGCACGCGGCCGTCGCGATGTAATAGTTGCCGGTCCACGTCTTCACTTCGTCCATCCGCTCCCAGCCGAGAACGAGCGTGCAGTCGCTCAGGCCGCTCGCCACCGTCGTGGCGCCCACGAGCATCGCGGACCCGCCGGTTGCGCCGCCCGTCTTGACGCCGACGTTCGGCAGGAGATCGAGACCGAGATAGTCGTGGACCTTCGCCTCGCACAGGAGCTGATCTTGGAAGTGATCGGCGAACTCGCCGTAGCTGCAGAAGTTGATGTGGCCCTTGACCTCGAGCGGATCCTGCTTGAGGTCGTTCTCCTCGAGCAGCATCCGGAAGGCCATCATGCACAGCTCTTCGAGCTTCT
>CAYHSN010000768.1:0-1543 GCA_964359235.1 uncultured Vicinamibacterales bacterium
CCCGCTCCTGGATAATTGATCTTCACAGCCTCCAAGAACTTCGTGAGCTGGTAGTCTTCTTACTGTTAGACAGCTTAAGAAATTACGGCTCTTCTCCAAACTGAGTGGGTGATTTGAGGGCATTTCAGATCTCCTCCAGCATGCAGGTTAAGATTTTGAGACGAAGGTATTCTTCGTCCCGGAGTCCGTAAGCCCGTCGTTGAATCACCCGGATCTTGTTGTTCAATCCTTCCACGAAACCCAAAGCGACCTTGTTGTCGGGATGGCAGTAGGCGGCGATCCCCTCCCAATGCCGTTCGATCAGTTGCGCAAACTTCTGATAAGGTTCGAGCCTCTGCCATTTGAGAGCATCCTTCCAATTGTCGAAGAAACGTCTGGCCCAGCCTTCCGTGTCGTAGCTCCACAACTGGCCGAAGGTCTCCTTCAACAGATAAGCCGTGTTGAGTCTCTTGTTGGCTCGTAACAGCTTTCGAAGCGACCGCCGGCCATCCAAATCCAAATTCTGCTTTCGCGAGAGCAGGGTGTACTTCTGCCCTTTGATGAAGGAACGATCCTTGCCGGAGAGTCTGGCGTATTCTTGCTTCCGCACCTTGTCCAATGCCTCTCCTAAATGCCGTATCACATGGAACTTGTCGTAGAGAATCGCCGCCTGAGGCACATTCTTCTTGGCCGACTTCTCGAAGGCCTTCCACATGTCCATAACCACCAAGCGGATCTTCTTGGCCTTCTTGGGCCCCAGCCAGGCATAAAACTCGTCCATGCTTGCTTCGGACCGATCTTTCCCGCCAAACCAGATCGCACGCCGTCTTATCAGGTCGCTCACCACAATCCGATAAGTGTGCCCTTTCCGGATCGATATCTCGTCGATCCCGATGACCTGAGGAGCCGGTGTTCCCGGCTTTCTCAACTGCTCCCGCATGTAGTGCTTGTCCAACTCCTTGACCGTCTTCCAGTCGAGACGAAACTCTTTTGCCACGTCCGTAATCGTCATGACCCGGCAGCGCCTCCCCACCATAAAGGCGAACCTCTTCGTGTAGAAGGGGTTGTCGGACAGCCAGGCAAGCTTCTCCTGCTTCACCGTCTGGCACCTCCGGCAGAAGACACGCCGGATTTCCATCTCCAGGTAAATCCTCTTGGCCCCGCAGGACAGATCCCGAACCCGGCGGACCTTCCGGTCGTAGAAACTGCAATGAGTCGTGCCGCAGGAACCACAGGCTGTTTTTTTTGGCGACGCTTGAGCGGAATGACTCTTGCTCCCGGATCACCAAAAATCCCCTGAACGCTCTCTCTTGGATGAAATCCGGGGAACCGATACTCATCCCAAAGGCGTCTCTTTTTTCGCATTCCCTATTCATGACAAGTTTTTCAATCCCTTCAACCCGGCCGTGATGTGTGAGGCGTTGAAATCCGCCCCTTCGACGGTTGAATGCGTTTTGTCAGGATTGTAAAGCGGCAGGACTTTTTCCGGCCCCATCGTTTCATACACGTCGGCGGCGATGCTGGTCAGATCGACATAGGTGACCTTCCGGTCCTTGGCGACCTG
>CAYHSN010000769.1:0-1542 GCA_964359235.1 uncultured Vicinamibacterales bacterium
GAGAATCGAGGAGAAACCGGCGACGAAGACGCCAACGCCGGTCAGGACGACGTGCGTGTTCGAGGCGGCGGTGCTGTAGGGCGTGTAGAACGTCCAGCCCGTGTCCACGCCGCCGAGCATCATGACCCCGAACGTCAGCGCGCCGCCGACCATGTAGATGTACCAGCTCAGCAGGTTGATGCGCGGAAAGGCGAGATCCTTCGCCCCGATCATGATCGGCACCAGGAAGTTGCCGAGCGTGGCCGGAATCGCCGGGATCAGGAAGAAGAAGACCATCATCACGCCGTGCATCGTGAAGGCCTTGTTGTAGGTCTCGGCCTCCAGGAGATCGCCGGCCGGCGTGAGGAGCTCCAGGCGCACGAGCAGGGCGAACAGCGCGCCGAGGAAGAAGAAGAACGTGACCCCGGCGAGGTACATCACCGCGATCCGCTTGTGATCGCGCGTCAGGAGCCACGACGTGATGCCGTACTCCGCGTTCAGGTAGTTGCGACCGTCCTGCACTGTTGCGTCCATGGTGATTACTTCTTGCCCTCGGCGGCCGGTTGCGTCGCGCCCGGTTTCGCGGCGAGCGACTTCACGTAGGCGACGAGCTGCAGCAGACCTTCCTCGCTGATCAGGCCCTGGAAGGTCGGCATGAGCGGCTGGTAGCCCGCCAGGATCCTGGCCTGCGGATTCACGATCGACTCGCGGATGTAGCTCTCGTCGGCGACGACCGTGCCCCCGCCCTGCAGCTCCACCGTCTTCCCGAACAGGCCGTCCAGCACGGGCCCGCGGCCCTGCGAGTCGGGCCGGTGGCACGTGCTGCACGCCAGCTCCTGGAACAGTTTCTCGCCGGAGGAGGCGAGCGTGCCCTCGCCGGCGCCGCCCGCGAGCCATGCCTGGAACGCGGCGGGCTCCATCACCTCGATCCAGCCGATCATCCCGGAATGCTGCGCGCCGCAGTACTCGGTGCAGAACAGGTGATACCGTCCAGGCTTCGTCGCCTGGAACCACAGCGTCGTGAAGCGTCCGGGCACGACGTCGGCCTTCACACGGAACGCGGGCACGAAGAAGCTGTGGATCACGTCCTCGGATCCCATCGTCAGGCGGATCGGGCGGCCGACGGGTACGTGCAGCTCGTTGATCTCGCGGCGGCCTTCCGGGTGCTGGATCTTCCACATCCACTGCTTGCCGACGACGTAGATGTCCATCGCGCCGCGCGGGGGGCGCGAGATGGCGAGGTAGACCGAGGCGCTCCACCCGAAGATGAACAGCACGATGACGAGCGGCACGACGGACCAGGCGACCTCGAGCGCCGTCGATCCGTGGATGCTGGCGCCAACCTGATCCGGCTTCTGGCGCCGGTATTTCACCGCGAAGATGATGATGGCGATCGAGATCAGGACGGCGAAGAAGCCGCTGACGGCGATGAGGAAGAAGTAGAGCGCGTCCACGTCGCCGGCGAGCGACGATGCCTGCTCCGGGAACAGCGGAAAGTTCTTGAACATTTAGCCCTAATGCGTCAAAACCGGAGAGGGCTTGCGAGCGGAAGAGCCGCACCGG
>CAYHSN010000770.1:0-1529 GCA_964359235.1 uncultured Vicinamibacterales bacterium
CGGGCCCATCGAGCAGCGCGACGACGGTGCTGTTGCGGAAATCAAAGTCGCGAAGTCGAAAACGGAAAGCCGGCAGTGACCGACCAGAGCCAGAGGGAGATCAGCACGGCGCCGGCCAAAGCCGCCAGATCGCCGATCAGGATGACGGCTTTGTGCTCCGAGCGCTGCAGGGCGCGACCGGTCAGACGCGACCACCCCACTGCCGCCACGCGGAGGGACGGAATCGGATGCTACGCACCTGGGCGTCGGTCCTGGCGGATCGTGGTGACGGCGGGTGTCACCGGCCCACGCGCCGGGGCGCCTTCGCGCAGGCACAATCGTGCTATCATGCATTCATGGCCAAACAACTGACGATCCGCGGTGTGCCCGATGAGGTGGCCTCCCGTCTCGATCGCCTGAGCAAAGGACGCCGTCAGAGCATCAACGCCACGGTCGTCGAGATCCTCGCCCAAGCGGTCGGCTTCAATGAACGTCGGGAACGCCTCGCGCGTTATGCGACTTGGACAGAGGATGACCTGACCGAGTTCATGCACGGGCTCTCCGCACAACGGGTCATCGATGACCGGCTCTGGCGGTGAAGTGTTCGACCGGCTCGTCCTCGATACGTCTGCATACTCCCACTTCCGCGCCGGACACCCGCGAGTACTCGACCTACTGGCCCGTGCGGCAGTGGTCGTCATTCCCGTGACAGTGCTTGGAGAATTGGAAGCGGCATTCCAACTCGGCCGCCGCACCCAGGAGAACCGGCTGACGTTGGCCGAATTCCTGGACGAGTCTTTCGTCACCGTCTGGCCGACGACACCCGCCGTCGCGTCGCACTATGGGCGCCTGTTTGCCCAGCTCAGGCGCGCCGGGACGCCGCTTCCCATCAACGACGTGTGGATCGCGGCGGCCTCTCTGGATTGCGTTGGACGACTTGTGACGTTCGACGGAGACTTTGAACGAATCCCTGGACTTGAGGTCACCGTCCTCTCCCCACGCTCGCCCGAGGACTGACCGATCGCCGCGCGCGCCCTTCCAACTGTACACGACATCGTGTGCATCACGGGCGGGATTGGCAGCCACTCCTTGCCGACCCAGAACGAACCGCGATGTGCTTTCGGAAGTCCGGCTTCTCGAACTTCCGCCTGATAACGTCCTATGAGGCGCAGCGATCCCCGCTGGCCAGGAGCGAGCGGCACTCCGCGTTTCCGTCGTTCAGGTCCAACGAGAAGGACTACGGAGATCCGTTGAACCGGCTCCGATGGGGATTGAACGACACGATCGTCGCTCTGCGGGAGATCGTCGCCATTGGGGTCTATCGCTATCGTGGGCAGGCATAGAACCGCGGCAGCGCGAGGGGATCGAGTGTATCCGTTCGACGAACCCCGTCCTCAGTTGATGCCGACGAGGATCATGCCTAAAGCTGGGCGAGCATGCCGGTGTCGAGTACGTCGAACCGGACCTGCCGGTGGCGCGAGCGCAGCGAGCAATCATCCCACGTGGCCTCCAGCCGGCGAAGCACGGTCTTTCGTTCGACGGCCGACAGG
>CAYHSN010000771.1:0-1528 GCA_964359235.1 uncultured Vicinamibacterales bacterium
CTCGTTCGGCTGGAAGTCGCAGCCGGCCATCCAGCGGGTGAAGCAGGCCGTCGCCGAGATCAAGAAGGTCGCCCGCAAGGATGCCGTGCTCGCGGCCGAAGGCGCGGTCGTCCTCTTCGAACGGCTCTCGCCGGCGCTCGAGCAGGTCGACAGCTCGTCGGGTGCCATCGGCACCGCCGTTAACAGCGCCATCGCCGAGCTTGTGCCCGTGATCGCGGAGGCACCGGCTGATTCGAAGACGCGCGCCGCCTGGCTCGAGCGACTATTCGAGGCCCACGGCGAGGACCAGATCCCGTACATCGAGAGACTCGCCGACTACTGGGGCGAGCTCTGCGCGTCGAAGGAAGTCGCCTCCGAATGGGCCGACCGGCTCGTGGACACCACACGCATGGCGCTCGGCCCCGACAAGAACCTGCGCGGCCACTTCCACGGAACGTCGGCGTGTCTTGGCTCCCTGTTCCGGGCCGAGCGCTACCGGGAGATCATCGACCTCGTCCAAGCGGACGTCATCTGGCCGTACAAGCGTTGGGCAGTGAAGGCGCTGGCGGCGCAGGGCAAGAAGGCCGAGGCCATGCGCTACGCCGAGGCGAGCCGCAGTCCGTGGGCCAGCGACTGGGACATCGACCAGCTCTGCGAAGAGCTGCTGCTCTCCTCCGGGATGGTCGACGAAGCCTACGCCCGCTACGGCTTGATGGCCAACCGTGGCGGCACCTACCTGGCTACATTCCGCGCCGTCGTCAAGAAGTACCCGCACAAGGCCACGAGCGACATTCTCGCTGACCTGGTGAAGACGACGCCCGGTGACGAGGGCAAGTGGTTTGCGGCGGCCAAAGAAGCCGGTCACTTCGAGGAAGCACTGGCGCTCGCGCGGCGCACACCGTGCGATCCCAAGACCCTGACTCGCGCGGCGCGTGACCACGTGGACGATCAGCCGGCCTTCGCCTTGGACGCGGGCTTGCTCGCGCTGCACTGGCTGCTCCAAGGCTACGGCTACGAGATCACCACCGCCGACGTGTGGACCGCCTACTCCAGCACCATGAAGGCGGCCGAGCGGACGGGCAAGATTGTCGAGGCAAAGGAGACGATCCGGCAGATGGCCGCCTCGGTTCAGGGGGGCGCCAACTTCGTCACGCGCATCCTTGGTAGGGAGCTGGGGCTGCCGTGAACAGACGCTGAAACCACGACGTGCTGCCAGACTGCCGCTCTGATCAGCTCCCGATGGACCGATTCCGCTACCCCCGCACCCCGTCCCTCGCGCGTAGCGTGCGGGTGATGGCCTACTTTGGCGGCGTTGCCGCGACAATCTCCAGGGGTACCTCGACGGTCAGCGTCTTGGGCGGCAGGCAGATTTTCCCATCGCAGCTCTGGTAACGCATCTGCACGCGCACCGGAACACGGCCGGGGGCAGCCTTGGCGGCGACCCTGATCGGCAGCGTGAAGGCGGCCTCGCCTTCGTACGTTTCGACGGTCATGCCGGCGCTCTCGTCGAATGCCACCGAAGGGGCGGGTCCGCCGATGTCGCCCTCGA
>CAYHSN010000772.1:0-1524 GCA_964359235.1 uncultured Vicinamibacterales bacterium
GAGGCGGTGAGGGCTGCCCGGCCGGCAGGCCTGAAGGCCTGCGCTACGGCGAATTTCTTACACTGTTCCGCCGCGGCCAGGACAGCATCGCTCTCGAAACGGCGGTGGGTTTTGACGCATCAAGGCCCTAGCGAGACGCTCGTGAACGCCTCCGGCGCGGAGCTCGCCGCCGACGTGCGGATCGCGTACTGCCCGATGGTCAAGAAGCACTGGCTGCAGCAGGGCAACGAGATCCGGAACCCGTACTACGGGTCCGAGATGCTCACCTGCGGCACCTTCAAGAAGTAGCGTCGCGCGCGAGGGCGCGCATCGCCCACGCGCCGATGAGCGGTCCTGGCGCGAGCAGCAGAAAGACCCACGGCCAGCCGATCGCCCCGGCCGCGTCCGGCACCAGCCGGATCGTCAGCATCGTCAGCAGAAAGCCCGCCGAGGTCTGCATGGTGAGCGCCGTGCCGACCTGATCGCGCGGGCTGTGCTCCGACACGAGCGCCGAGAACTGCGCCGAGTCGGCCACGACCGCGAAACCCCAGATCGCCGCAAACGTTCCCAGCACGACCGGCGGCGCCCCGAAGATCAGTCCGGCGCACGCGGCGCAGATCCCGCTCGCGACCATCGCGAACCCCGCGACGCGCGCCTTGCCGAGGCGATCGGCCCAGAGACCGGCCAGCACGCAGCCTGGCGCTCCGCTGGCGACCGCGGCGAAAGCGACGAGCGATCCCAGCCGTTCCGGCCCGGCATGACCGGTCGCGGCGAGACTCGCCGCCGCGAACGGACCGATCCACGTCCACATCGCGTACAGCTCCCACATGTGGCCCAGATAGCCGAGCGTGGCGAGGCGTGTGCCGCGTCCACCGAAGACCCGGAACGCGGCGCGCGGGTTGAAGGGCGAGGTGTCGGCGACGTGCGGCCCGTCGCGGACGACGCCGCGCACGAGGACGGCGCCCGCCAGCGCGAGGGCGGATGCGGTGAGCACGAGCGGACGCCAGGCGACGCGCGCCGCGAGTGCGGAGAGCAGGTGCGGGAAGGCGGATCCGATGCTGAGCGCGCCGACGAGGACGCCGAGCGCCGTGCCGCGCCGCCGCGTGGTCCAGCCGGCCGCGATCTTGAGTCCGGGTGGATAGACCCAGGCGAGCGCGACGCCCGTCGCGAACCGGCAGGCGATCGCCGTGGACGCGCCGGACGCCGCCGTGACGCCGGCGTTGGCGACGGCCCCCGCGACACAGCCGATCGCGAAGAGCGTCCGCGCGTTCATGAGATCGGGCAGACTCGCGAGCGCGCTCGCGAGCGTGCCGGCCACAAACCCGGCCTGGACGGCCATCGTCAGCCACGCGGCCGCTCCGGCGTCGAGCGCGAGATCGGCTGCGATGGCCCCCGTCACCGCCGTCGCCGAGAACCACAGGGTCATGCCGAGGAACTCGGCGAGCGCGACGAGCGCGAGCATGCGGCGCGGCATCGCGCTACTTTACTCACAAATGGCGGGGGCCCCCGGACTCCGCTCTTCGAGCTTCGTCCAGGGTCGCCGGA
>CAYHSN010000773.1:0-1523 GCA_964359235.1 uncultured Vicinamibacterales bacterium
CTACATACGGGCCGTACCGTCCCTGAACAAGGGCGACACGATCGCGAGCGTCGGGGTCGTGCAGCGGTAACGAAGCTCCGCCTCAAACCGTCGAGTGGCACGAGAACAAGAACGCGGCTACGCTTCGTTACTCAGCGGCCGCTCCGCGGCCGCCTAAGCCGGGCTTGCACGGCGCTCAACCACCCGATGCAGCCCCTGGCTGGGGAAAGGTCACCCCGCCAAAAGTCGACAGATTCGTACACATTCGAGCCGTGCAAGCACGGCTGGCCGGATGAGTCTTCGTGTACGGGCGAGACGCGTCTTCCCGTCGCTGTTCGTCTGCGCGTGGTGTGGTGTTGTCGCCGCCGCGACTGACGCGCCCGCGCAGGATCGGGGCACCAGCCCGCCCGCGCCGGAGGCTCGTGTCTCAATCGTCTACACCGGCCGCAGCCTCGGCGCGCTCGGCGTGCTGCGCGATTCGGACGAGAACGATCTGCTCATCGAGGAAGCTGCCCGCCGGAAGCTGCCCGTGCGACTGGCGACCTACGCGTGCTGGCGCGCGCCCAACATCACGGTCTTCTCGCCTTCCGCGGATCTGAGCGCGGCGGACCTCCGCCGGCGAGCGCCTCGGCTCGCAACCGGCGTTGCGATCGAACAACGCGACGCTCGTGCTCGATCCGCAGCATAGCGCGCCCGATCTGCTGCGGTTGTGGCGAACGAGGCGCGCGCGCGGGGCGCGCCAGTTCTCCTGGTCGATCTTGGACATCGCGATGGCGACCTCGGCCTCGAGCGCTCGGATCGGGCGCGCGTCGACTACACAGCGCTCACCAGGCTCGGCTACCAGATCGTGGTCCCGTACGAGTTCGAGCTGGCGCTCGGCGCCGCCGCGCTCGCCAGCGTGAAGCGCGAGTTCCCGGCGATCCGGTTCCTGGCTGCGAACGTGAAGCCGGCCGGCGACCACCGGGATCTGTTCGAGGGGCGAGCCATCGTCGAACTCGACGGTCTGAAGATCGGCCTCTTCGGCATCGTCGATCCCGACCTGCGCGGGCTTCTCGCCAAGTCGTCACTGGCTGACTTCGCCTTCGAGCTGCCCGTCGACGCGGCGGCGCGCGAAACCGCGGCGCTGCGCGCGGCCGGCGCCGACGCCGTCGTGATGCTGTCGAACCTGCACCCGCGTGACAACGCCTTCGTCGCGCGCGAGGTCGCGGGCATCGACGCGATCGTCGCCGACCTGCACGTGCGGTGGAGTCCGGAGGCGACGCGGACCGACATCGAGCTGCCGGGCCGCCCGGCGGTGCGTCCGGGCTCTCCGGCCCTGGTCGCGCGCAGCTTCGCGAACGGACTGGGCGTCGGCCGCCTCGACCTCGGGTTCCGCGCCGGCGAGGGCGGGCGCCGGCACCTCGCGTGGCTTTCGCACCGGCTCGAGTCGGTCACCGATCGCACGCCGCCCGACGCTGCGCTCGTCGCCGACCTCAGTGCGATGGCGGCGGTCGCCGAGCGCCCGCGCGGGCAGCCGCTTCTGCCGGCGTTCGACGAGCTGGTGG
>CAYHSN010000774.1:0-1522 GCA_964359235.1 uncultured Vicinamibacterales bacterium
GCTAGGATGCGGCAGCATGAGCACAGTCGCTCTGGGGTGGGCCGCGGTCGTCGCCTACTTCGCCGTCACGAGCGCCCTCGCGATTCGCGGCGCGCGGCGCACGCGGTCGCTGGCGACCTACGCCGTCGGCAGCCGTGACATCCCCGCCGTCGTCGTCGGGCTTTCGCTCGCGGCGCAGCTCACCAGCGTCGCCACCTTCGTCGTCAATCCGGGTCTCGTCTACGCGTTCGGCTTCTCGGCTCTGCTCGGCTACGGGCTGTCGGCCGCGACCGGAATCACGCTCGGCCTCGCGTTGTTCTCGCGCCGCTTCCGGAGCCACGGCGCGCGCGCGCAGGCGCTCACGGTGCCCCAGTGGATTGGCGCGCGCTACGAGTCGACGCCGCTGCGCGCCGCGTTCGCCGTGCTGTCGCTCGGCCTGGTCACCTTCGCGACGCTGATCGTCGTGGCGCTGTCGCTGGTGCTGTCGCGCCTGCTCGCGCTCTCGCCAGACGCCGTGGCGGTCGGGATCGTCGCGATCGTGGTGACGAGCGTGATGTTCGGCGGCGCGACCGGCCACGCCTGGACCAACGCCGTCCAGGCCGGCGTCATGCTCGTCGTGGCGGTGCTGTTGATTGGGACCGGACTGCCCCTCCTCGGCGGGGAACCGGGCCTGGTCGCGCGGCTCGCGGCGATCGATCCGAATCTGGTCCGGCCCGTGAATCCCGCGTCGCCGTACTTCCGGAACGTCTTCGAGGTCTTCGTCTGCAACTTCCTGGTCGGTCTCGCGATCGTGTGCCAGCCGCACATCATGAGCAAGGCGCTCTACCTGCGGGACGATCGCCAGGTGCGTTGGTACCTGGGCACCGCAATCGCCGTCGGGCTGGTGTTCACGGCCGTGCTGGCGACCGGCGTCTGGGCGAGGCTGACGCTGGCCGAGCCGACGGCGATCGATCGCGTGATCCCGACGTGGATTGCGGCGCACTTCCCGCCCGGGCAGCAGGTGCTCGTCAGCATCGGGCTGCTCTGCGCGGGGCTCTCGACGCTCGAGGGCATCCTGCTCGCGCTCTCGGCCACGTTCTCGGCCGACTTCTATCCGCTCTTCGCGCGGGAGCGCTCGGAAAAAACGGCGCTTCGCGTCGGACGCGCCGGCCTGGTGTTCGTCGGCCTCGCCACGGTTGCGCTGACCATCTGGCAGCTCGAGCATCCGACCGGAGGCACGGTCGCGATTTTCGCGCAGTACGGCGTCTACCTGCTGTTCTCGGCGTCGTTCCTGCCCCTGGCGTGCGGCATGTTCGTGCCGCGCGCGACCCGCGGGGTGGTGGCGGCGAGTGTCGTCGCGGCCGTCGGCGCGTACGCGGCGGCGGCTCTGCTGCGGGTCACCCCGCTCCACAACAACCCCGCCTTCCTCGCAACGGCGGCCATCGTCTCGGGGTGGACGGTCGTGGGCCTCGCGCTCCTCTTCGGTCGGCGCACATGATCCCGGCCGCCCCGGCTCTCTCGGGCAGATCGGGTGTGTTGTGGCGTCTTGACCGGTGTGAGGGCG
>CAYHSN010000775.1:0-1519 GCA_964359235.1 uncultured Vicinamibacterales bacterium
CGGTGCGGCTCTTCCGCTCGCAAGCCCTCTCCGGTTTTGACGCATTGAGGCTAGATCCAGAACACCCGCTCCGGCTGCAGCCCGCGCTTCTCGAGCCGTTTGCGAATCTTCCCGTCGTCGGCAAACGACATCACGACGACGCAATCGTACGGCTGGCCCCCGACATCGGCTGGCTTGAGCTGCCGGCGTTGGTAGACCGGCACGTTGAAGAATGCCGGCACCTCGTCATCGACGACGCCGACCAGGCGAAGGTCGGTGCCCTGCAGGCAGATGTAGCCGATCTCGGCGACTTCGCCCGCGCCGAAGAACACGATTCGTTTCTCCCCCGTCGCGCCTCCGCCGTCGAACGGCCAGGCGGCCGAGAGGTGCGCGAATTGCTGCCGGATCCGGTCGCGGGCCTCCGCGTAGAAGCGCACCGAGTTGTGGAAGTACGCCCGAGTCATCCGTGCCTTCTCGGCAATACCCTTCGGCGTGAGCAGGTAGCTCACGTGGTTTCGCTTGATGTGAACGACGCGGATCCAGCCTTTGTGGGCGAGGCGGCGGATGAGCAGGTTGGTCAGGCCGAGCGCGATGCCGAGGTTGCGCGCGAGCGATCGCTGCGAGACGGCGTCGCTGGTCTCGAGCTCGGTCAGGATGCGGTGCGCGTAGTGATCGTGCGAAGTCACGCGAAGGTGTCAGGGCGAGTGTTCGAGGTCATGGAACGCCTGTCCAGCGGGGGATTCTGCGAGGGGCCGGGGACACTCCGTGCGCCTCACTTACAGCCTGGTCGGCGGTAAGCCTAAGACGACGAATGCCTTACGGACGGTCTGTTCACGTGCTGAACGCTGAAGCTCCTAGCGTTCACGAAATGAACACACGATTCTTGCCGGGATCTCCTTGAAAGTCAAGGCTGGTGCGACGAGCCGAAAGCCAGAAGCCCATCCCTCGACACCGTTGTTCACCATGCGCAGACTCACTGCATCGACATCGCGCCATGGTTCGGCGTGGTAGGCTGAGCGGGCGCCGCCGAGGCTGGCAAGAGCCCCATGAGGTCGAAGCTGCTCGTCGTCACACTCGCCGCCGCAGGCTGCCTGTCAGTCGGGTGCGGGCGAAGCGACCCCGACATCGCGGCCGAGGCGACCGTGAGGGTTACGACCGACGCTCAACTCCGGGATCTCACGCTAGCAATCACCAGCCAGAACGGCGTCGTCCGCCTGGCCGGCGACACCCCGTCGACAGAGGATCAGGAGCGCGCGGTGGGCCTGGTCCGCGCGGTGTCCGGCGTGCGCGACGTAGTCAACGACATGTGGGTGCGCGACGCCGTCCTCATCGACGCCGTGCGCCGCCGGCTCGCCGAAGACTCATTGACGAGTGCCGTCGCGATCGACGTGCAGGCAGAACGAGGCACGGTGCGGCTCTACAGCGGCGAGACGACGAAAGAGGTGCGGCAGCGGGCCGTTGAACTGGCACGGCAGGTCGACGGCGCGCGCCGCGTAGAGGACTGGATGAAGTAGGGGCCGAGCTTGCCTGCCCTGAGCGA
>CAYHSN010000776.1:0-1518 GCA_964359235.1 uncultured Vicinamibacterales bacterium
AGACCTTCCTCGTGCCCGCCGAGCTTCGCGGTCAGCGGCTGGTGTTCCTCGTCGACCCGGATCCCGACGTGCCGCCGCTGGTCGTCGAGCCGGCGTCCAAGCGGCCGTTGCCCGTCGAGCGCGCCGCCATCCGGTCCGAAGACCTTCCGCCGGCGACGCCGCCCACTTCGCGCTGGGGAGCAGGGCACCTGCAGACGCTCTACGACGCATGGCGCGGCCAGCGCCGTCCCGTCGCCGAGCCCGGTTTCGGGCTGCCCGAGTTGTTCGCGTTGCTCGCCGACGCGACCGGGCGCGCGGTCCCACGGTCCGACGCCGAGGCCGCGCGCATTCACCACCTCTATCGCCAGATCGGTCCGTTGCCTCGGCGCGCGACCGAAGTCGCGGTCCGCTCCATCGCTCGGCGCGTCGGCCAGGGGCGACCGCTCGATCTGTATCTCGACGCGCTCGTTCGCGACGTCACACACCACCAGCAAGGACCGGCATGAAACGTTCACCCGCACCCGCACCTCTGCATCTGGAATCGTCACCCGATCCGGCGCCGTTTCCCTATCGCGATTGGATCGCCGCCAAGACCGAGCTCGAGGCCCAGCTTCGACGCGGCACGTTCTATGGTCTCGTCACCGGCGCGTCGGGTACCGGGAAGACAAGCCTGTGCCACGCGGTCGCCCGCTCGCTCGACGAAGCCCGCGGACAGATCCTGTACTTGTCCGCGCCACGCGTGTCGCTGCTCGGTGTCGTGCGCTACTTCGCGCAGGTGCTGCGCGTGATGCCCCGCCGCTCCAGCATCGAGACCATCAAGGCGCTCGTCGACGTCATCAAGGAGCGCACCACCAAGCCCGTGCTCTGGATCGACGAGGCCGATCGCCTCCCGATCGCCACGCTCACCGAGCTGCGCAGCCTCGTCGAGTTCGATCCGGCACCCGCCCCGCTGCTCAGCCTCCTCCTGTCCGGCCCTCCCGAGCTCCGGACCGCACTCGAAGCGCCCGAGCTGTTCCCGCTCAAGCGCCGGCTCGTCGTCCGCGCGACCCTCGATGGCCTGCGCCGCGACGAACTCGATGGGTTTCTCCTGCATCGCTTCGGCGACGCAGCCCGCCGCGTTCCCGCCGCGCTCAAAGACGATCTGTTCGAGCGCTCTCGCGGCGCTCCCGCCCTCGTCGACCGCGTCGTCGCCCACGCGCTCGTGCGCACCACCAAGACGCTCGGCGACGCCGAGCTCCGCGAAGCGCTCGATGCCGCCGGACTCTGACCCACCCACGCCGTTCCCGGTCCGCCGCGTCCACGAGGTAGAGATCCGCTCCAGCGAGCGGCGCTGGCTCGTCGACGAGCTGTTCGCCAGCTCGTCGGTCGGCCTGCTCGGCGGTCCACCCAAGGCGTTCAAGACCTGGGTCGCTGCCGAACTCGCGCTCGCGGTCGCCACCGGCACCAAGGCGTTCGGCCGCTTTGCCGTGCCCGACCCAGGTCCAGTGCTGTTCTTCGGCGCCGAGGACCCGCCGCCCGACCTGCGCACACGCTTCGACG
>CAYHSN010000777.1:0-1518 GCA_964359235.1 uncultured Vicinamibacterales bacterium
GCCGGCCCCCACGAGAATCCAACCGGCCCCCACGAGAATCCCAACCGGCCCCCACGCGATCACAGTAGGAACCGCGCACCCTGCACGTCGCACGCAGCACGTAGCACGCTGCACCTATTCCCGTGCTACCTGCTCCTTCATTTCCAGATTCCCCTCGATCTCCACCCGCGTGCGCCACACCGGCTTCAACCGTTTGTCAGAGAACAATCGCAACTGGTCGGCCCGGTGCGGCGAGCCCGGTTGGGTGGCGTTTCCCGGCGCGAGAAGCGACACCGCGCGCACCGAATCGCCGAACTCCATGACTGCGACGTACGAGTCGCCGCCCGCCGCCGCGTACCGCCCGTCGTCGTCCTTGCGGTAGTTCAGCACACGGAAGATCCCCAGATCCCCGGGGCCGCCGTTCGCCGGCAGATCGACGCCGTCCCTGCGCAGGCGGAACAGCTCACCCCACGCGACGTCGAGCGCCCGGCGCTCGAGATTCAGCCGCAGTGCGGCGGCTTGCAGCGCCTTCATCGCCGCCAACGGATCGGCCAGGCCGTCCGGTGTCGTTCTCGGTTTGCGCTCGTTCCACTTCGTCTTGAACGGACCGCCCGAGACGCCAAGCTCGAGCAGCTCGCGCCAGAAGCGATCGAACAGCACCCCGCCGCGGCTGTCGGCCTCGGCGGATCGATCCCACCGCTCGAGCACGCCCGCGGCGTCGGCGAGAATGCCGCCCTTCGACTTCGCGAGCGGGACGAGATCGTCGAGCAGCCGATCGGCCAGCTCCATCCGCGTCGAGTGCTTGTACTGCACCAGCTCGTCGAACGTCACGCTGTCGTCCTCGTCCAGCATGCGCGCCGAGCGCTGCGCGCGGAAGCTCATGCCGCGCGGCGCCATGTAGGCTGGGTACTTCGCCGGATCGATCGCCGCCGGAAACGTCGTCGTCCACGGCGGGTCGTTCGCGTTCTGCAGCCAGCCGCTCGGCGGATCGACGACGCGCGGCAGGTCGGCGTACGGATGTGTGGACGTCCAGAGCGTCTTCGACGTGTCGCCCGGGACGATGGCTGACCACTTCCAGTCGCCGGCCGGCCGGACGGGCGTCCGGCCGCCGAAGAGGTGCATGATGCGCCCGTCGCGATCCGCGTACATCACGGTGAAGAGCGGGTTCTGGAGCTGGCCGACCGCGGCCTCGAACTCCTGCAGGTTCGTGGCGCGCATCATGTCCCAGTACTGTCCGACGACGTGCGGCAGATCGAGGCTGGCGACGCGCAGCGCGAGCGCCTTACCGCCGCGCTCGGAGACGATGGGGCCCTGCAAAGAGCGCTTGACGAGAAGCTTCTCCTCGCCGAACGCGCCGTCGTTTCTCACAGTGGCGGGGGCCCCCAGACTCCGCTCTTCGAGCTTCGTCCAGGGTCGCCAGACTCCACTCTTCGAGCTTCGTCTAGGGTCGCCGAAGCCATGCGAAGGCGCCCGAAGCTTTGCGTAGGCGCCTGCACCCCGCCAAGCGCCGTCGCTCGCGCTCCTCGGCTGGCTCGGAGC